>CAWUJF010000515.1:0-3060 GCA_963922405.1 uncultured Hyphomicrobiales bacterium
TACTCCGGCAAACTCCTCGATTGCCTTTTCCTTGTCGGGCGATCTGCCTCTTAGAGCTCTACGCACCTTAGAGAGAGCCTTTTTAACATCACTTGGACCATTGATATCACCAAACTGGCTTTCGATTGTTTTGAGGATCTCGACCATTTCTTTTGGCTCTGTAGCTTGTATTTTTTCTACCAGTCCTTCGAGGTTCGGTCCTAGTTCCACAAACTTACCAGTATCCTGAAGTGTCGCCACGAGTTCCACAACAGGTTCATAAGCACCATCGGCTGACCTGCGGAACTGACTGCGCAGTTTGCTCTCTTCTTTGAGAAGTGCTTTGAACTTATCGTGCTCTTCTTCCCAGTTAGCAGGGATTTGCGCCGCTAAAGCTTCTTTTTCTGCTTCGATCTCTTTGATCTCTTCAGCAATCCGATCGCGTCTTGATGCATTTTCATCACCACGCAAAAGATCAGCTTCGTCTTCGAGCTCCTTGATATGGGCGTCGTGACGGCGCATGTCGCGTTGCAAATCACGAACTTGAACATGCAGAGGACGGTATCCAACCGCTGCCGCATTTACCTTGTCTTCAGCAACAAAAGCGTCAGAAAGCAAGTTCATTGATTCCTTGGCGTTCTTCAGACTGTCATCGAAGTCCTTAATAAGTGATTTGGGCAGCGCACCGATGTCCAGTGTCCCAGCCAAATCGATAGCATTGGTAATTGTGGTGCCATTCTCATTAAACTGGTTGCCCACATACTGTTCCACACAGTACTGCAATTTTGGATTTCTCGGCGGCGGAGCAGTCTCTGACAACAACAACGAGCGGTTTGGCAAGTAATTTACCAGTGACGGATAAACACCCACGATCGCCAGTGCTAGCAGCTGCAACGCGATGAACGGCACAACCCCCTTGTACATGGCAAGCGTTTTTACAGCTGCCGGGGCAACCCCTCGAAGATAGAAGAGCGCAAAACCGAATGGTGGCGTCAAGAACGATGTCTGGATATTCAAGCCGATCATCACACCGAGCCAAACAGCGGTCACGTTTGCCGATGGATCAGACAACAGAATTGGAGCAACAATTGGCACCACCACCACTGCGATCTCGATGAAGTCCAGGAAGAAACCAAGAATGAAGATCACAGCCATCACGATGACAAATTTGGTCCAGAAACCACCTGGCAGTCCGTTCAGGAATTCTTTTACAAGCTCTTCACCACCGAAAGCCCGGAACGCGGCTGTCAGCATCGCTGCACCCAGAAGAATGATAAACACTAGCGAAGTTGTCTTGGCTGTTTCAACCATCACGCCACGTAGTGTGTCTTCAATTGTCAGAACACGCCAAGCGCTCCAACCAAGAGCAACAAGCAGTGCAAATACACCGATGGAAGCAAGCGCAATGCCGAGTTGATCTTCCGCACTGTCTACACTCTTGATGTTAGTATCAAAGTTGGAGACAACAAAACTGATGAAAACAAGGGCAACGATGGCGAGTATTGCTGGCCAGTAAGCTGACTTACGCCCTTCCGTGAGGCGATAACCACCCATCACAAGTGCGCCAGCTGCACCAATGGCGCCTGCCTGGTTAACGGTAGCAACACCAGAGATGATCGATCCCAAGACAAGGAAGATCAACGCCAGTGGCGGAACAAGGATGATGAATACTTTTCTCCAGAATGCGGTATCAAACTTACCGTCATAGGAAACAGCTGGTGCTGCAGATGGCTTTAGAACAGCAAAACAGAGGATATAGATCATGTAGAGGATAACGAGTACGATACCCGGCACAAAGGCACCAAGGAACATCTCACCAGCACTGGTCGATCCCACTTCAAACATGGATGGCATGGAGATTTCGCCGGTGTTTTCCTTAAAAAGTGCCTTACGGGCTGTACCTGCCTGATCTGCGGCACTGGCCAACTGGTCAGCCAGAATGATCAAAACGATCGATGGCGGGATGATTTGGCCAAGAGTACCTGAAGCCGCAATTGTACCGGTCGCCAATGAAGGCGAGTAGTTGTTTCTCAGCATGGCAGGCAAAGAGATCAAGCCCATCGCGACCACGGTTGCACCCACGATACCTGTGGTAGCCGCAAGCAAAGCGCCCACGAATACGACAGATATGCCAAGGCCACCTGGGACCGGGCCAAACAGCTGAGCCATGGTGATGAGCAAGTCTTCAGCGATCTTTGAGCGCTGAAGCATAATACCCATAAAGATAAACAGAGGAATCGCAATGAGCGTGTCTCGTTCGGGTTCCCAATAGACCCCTCGGAGGTTCGTGACCCCCGCACTGAGCCACTGGCCTGGACCGCCCTGGGCAAAGTAGGCATCCATATCTCCTGCGAACAGATATCCGCAAAGGGCCGCAAGGATGATTGAAATAATCGCCGAACCCGGCAGAGCGAACGCGACCGGGTAGCCGGAACCAAGTGCAAATGCCATCAGGAGCACAAGGATGAGGAGAAACAGCAATTCCATTGTAATATCTTTCCTAGATTTCCTTAGTGCGCACTTGCGCCCTGCGCTTTGACCTTGCCAGGCTCTTCGCGATAGTCAGCGACCGCGTCGAGCAAATAGGACACAAACTGGATCATCATTGATATGGCGAATACACCGAGAAAACCGGCCATCATGTATTTCACATACATGCCGAAACCTGATTGGGTAACTTCGAAGCGGGCTACCGGGCTATTGATGATAGATGTTTTGCTTCCCATTCCGATAATGAGGATTGTCCAGCAAACGCTGATCCCAAGAAAGATGGAACCCACTGCGTTGACCAGCCCCTTGGTTTTGTCCTTGAAGCCTGCATAAAACACATCAACCCTCACATGTCCTTCTTCCAGCAAAGTATATGCACTTGCGAAGAGGAACAGCGCACCGTACCAAAAGCGCACCAGGTCTGCCATGAACGCCTGTTCGTATGAGAATATGAAACGGGTAAT
The DNA here is from genome assembly GCA_963922405.1 of uncultured Hyphomicrobiales bacterium. Lineage (GTDB taxonomy): Bacteria > Pseudomonadota > Alphaproteobacteria > Rhizobiales > Rhizobiaceae > JAALLB01. Next base: position 2,934 of record CAWUJF010000515.1, read on the forward strand.
AACGATTAAGAGTTCAGCCGCCACAATCAGAATTGTGAGCCATGTGAACCCCAGTGTACGGGTGAAAAACCCAATCACAATTGAAATGAGCATAAGCGGCACATGCACATAAAGGCCGCGAAATCTT
>CAWUJF010000516.1:0-3047 GCA_963922405.1 uncultured Hyphomicrobiales bacterium
CGCCGCACCCAGAAAGACATTGCCGACGCGAGAAACTTTTCAATCTCCAGCTTTGCGCGTGATATGCTCAGTGTCGGAGATAACCTTAGACGCGCAATCGACCACGTGGATGATGCACATAAGGATCTGGAGGGCTTCAAAGGCCTTATAGAAGGCGTCGAAATGACCGAACGAGAATTGCTGAACAACCTGGAGAAAAACGGGGTAAAAAAACTTGATCCGAAAGGTGATAAGTTTGATCCCAACTTCCATCAGGCTATGTTTGAAGTGCAAAATCCGGACGTTCCAAATAATACCGTGGTTGAAGTGGTGCAAACCGGTTATGTGATTGGGGAGCGGGTATTGCGGCCAGCAATGGTAGGAATCGCTAAAGGCGGCCCTAAAGAACCCAAGGCATAACAACAGCTTCCTATCTTTCTGTTTTCCCGTTATAGATTGGGCGAATTTCAACCATTGGATTCGTCCAGTAAATGCAAAGACTAAAGCGAAATCTTAATCTCGAAAATCTCATCGATGGTCGACGTCTACGCGAGGAATTGACTGCGCTGACGACAGACAATGGCCATGACGGTTCGTCTTCAAAAATTCGATCAGAAGTTCTCAGCGCACTCAAAAAAGCATCCAAAAACGGACGTGAGACGGCAAAAAACCTGCTTTTCAAAGAGAGAGATGGCACTGCCTGTGCGTGGCGTATTTCACATTTGCAGGATGAAATAATTCGGGTCATATATGATTTTGCAGTTACCCATGTTTATCGGGCACAAAATGCTTCTAGTGCCGAACGCATAGCGATCACAGCTGTTGGTGGGTATGGGCGCGGGACACTGGCGCCTGGGTCTGATATCGACCTGCTTTTCCTGCTGCCATACAAACAAACCGCCTGGGGAGAACAGGTGGTGGAATATATCCTGTACATGCTTTGGGATATGGGTTTCAAAGTAGGTCATGCCACGAGGAACATTGAAGAATGTATCCGCTTGTCAAAAGAAGACATGACCATTCGCACATCCATTTTGGAGTTACGGCATTTGCATGGGGATCAGGAGCTGTCTCAAACGCTTGCAGAACGGTTTTCGAAGGAGGTCGTTGCCGGTCGGGCAAAAGAGTTTATTGCTGCCAAACTGGCAGAACGTGATGAGCGGCATTTAAAGACCGGTGAATCACGTTATCTGGTGGAGCCCAATGTGAAAGACGGCAAAGGTGGATTGCGGGACCTCCATACGCTGTTCTGGATTGGAAAGTACTTTCACAATACGCCAAAAACTCATAACCTTGTTGATGCCGGCATGTTTACGGAAAAAGAGTATCGAAGGTTTCGGCGAGCTGAAAAATTTCTATGGACTGTCCGTTGCAACATGCATTTTCTCACCAACAGAGCAGAAGAACGGCTTTCCTTTGATATACAGGGCGAGATCGCTGATCTTTTGCATTACAATACCCATGGTGGTCTCGCTGGTGTGGAACGCTTCATGAAGCACTATTTCCTGACAGCCAAAGAGGTAGGTGATCTGACGCTTATTGCCTGCGCTAAACTGGAAGAGGAAGAGGCTAAGGAAGTAACTAGTTTCAATCGTCTTTTACGATCCGTGGTCAGCCGCAAACGTAGTATCAAAGGCACCAAAGATTTTATCATTGATAATGGCCGCATTAACATTGCGAGTGACACCATATTCAATGATGATCCGGTCAATCTTATCAGGATTTTCAAGCATGCGGAAAATGCAGAACTGGATTTTCATCCCGATGCTGTGGAGCTTCTTTCAAAATCCTTGAAACTCATCACACCTGAGCTGCGAAAAAACCCGGAAGCAAATCAGATCTTTATTGAACTGTTAACAAGCCGAAAGGGACCTGAACGGATCCTGAGGCGAATGAATGAAACAGGGTTCCTTGGCAAATTTGTTCCTGCGTTCGGTAAGATTGTAGCGATGATGCAATTCAATATGTACCATCACTATACAGTTGATGAACATCTGATCCGGTCGGTTGGAGCATTATGGGGAATTGAGCAGGGAACCTTGGCAGAGGAACATCCCTTAGCAACTGATCTTCTGCCGTCAATCAAGGATCGGAATATCCTTTATATAGCTCTTTTCCTGCATGACATCGCAAAGGGCCGTAAAGAAGATCATTCAATTGCCGGTGAACGGATTGCGCGACAATTGTGCCCAAGATTCGGTTTGAACAAACAAGACACAGAACTGGTTGCCTGGCTGATCCGTGAACATTTGACCATGAGTACCATCGCGCAGGGCCGCGATATATCTGACCGCAAAACAATCCATGATTTTGCAGAGGTTGTTCAGGAAAACGACCGAATGCGGTATCTGCTGGTCCTTACCGTATGTGATATCAGAGCGGTTGGGCCTGGTGTCTGGAATGGCTGGAAAGGCCAGTTACTTCGCAACCTGTATTATGAAACAGAGTTGATGCTTAATGGCGGATTTTCGAAAATACCCCTCAAAGCTCGCGTGGAAAGTGCACGTACGGAGCTTTTGGGAAGGCTCGAAGATGTTTCACCGAAAATTGCACAAAAACTCGTCAAACTCCCCTATCCGGCATGGTTTCTTGCAACTGATTTAGAAGCGCAGGTTCGTCACATGAAACTCTTGGAGCAGATGGATGGGAACAATGAAGCACTTGCCACAAGTGTTGATACAAAGCAGTTCGAAGAGATCACCGAAATTACTGTCGTGGCACCGGATCATCCACGACTTCTGTCTATGATTGCGGGTGCATGTGTTGCCGGCGGCGGAAACATTGTGGATGCGAAAATTCATACCACATCGGATGGAAGAGCACTTGATTCAATCTTCATCAGTCGGGCTTATGAAAACGATGAAGACGAGGTGCGACGGGCTAGACGGATTGGTAAGCTTATTGAAGAAGCGCTATCCGGTAAAATCTCGATCACTGAGCTCATTGCCCGCGATCCAAGCCGCCGTCGCAAGTATAAGGCGTTCAAGGTTGAGCCGGTTGTCAATATTACAAATGACTTTTCAGATACATTTACCGTGATTGACATTGAATGCCTGTATCGGCCTGTT
>CAWUJF010000517.1:0-3043 GCA_963922405.1 uncultured Hyphomicrobiales bacterium
CCCACCAACGCGCCAGTGATAATCAAAGCAAGGTTTCCTAAGGTGAAGCCGATACCGGCAGCCGCCCAACCAGAATAGGAGTTCAACATGGACACCACGACCGGCATGTCAGCACCACCGATCGGAATGATCAGCAGGATGCCAAGAAGGAAAGAAAGAGCTGTAATCAGCCAGAACAGGAATGTGCTCTCTGTTCTTACAAAAAGAACAACTAACACCACCAACAAAACACCTAGGCCTAAATTAATTGCATGGCGTGCCGGTAGCAAAATAGGCGCACCGGACATTCGTCCATCCAGCTTGGCAAATGCAATGACAGATCCCGTGAACGTAATGGCACCAATCGCGACACCCAACGTCATCTCAATAAGAGAGGCAGTTTTGATGTTGCCCACGGTTCCGATACCAAAAGCCTCTGGTGCGTAAAGTGCTGCAGCTGCCACCATAACCGCTGCCAGACCCACTAGAGAGTGGAATGCAGCAACCAATTGAGGCATTGCGGTCATTGGAATGCGTTGGGCAATAACACCTCCGACCCCACCACCAAGGGCAAGGCCAATTGCTATCAAAACCCATCCGCCAGCAGAAGGTGCCGCGAGGAATAGGGTTGTCAGAATGGCAATCGCCATACCGATCATTCCATACATATTACCCTGGCGTGATGTCTCTGGGTGAGATAGGCCACGCAGAGCCATAATGAAAAGTACACCTGAAACCAGGTAAAGAAGTGCCGTAATGTTTTCCATCTTAGCGCTCCTTCTTCTTGTACATGGCAAGCATTCGCTGGGTTACCAGGAACCCACCGAAAATATTGACTGATGCCAGTACCAGAGCGATAAATCCGAAAGTGGATGCTGTAACACCAGCAATCTGAATTCCAACAGCAAGCAACGCTCCCACAACGATCACGGAAGAAATAGCATTTGTCACAGCCATAAGTGGTGTATGCAATGCAGGTGTTACAGACCACACGACATAATATCCCACAAATATTGCCATCACGAAGATCGCGAACTGAAATATGAACGGGTCAATTGCACCACCGGTTGCAGCACTGGCGGCCGCTCCGACAGCATTTGCCGCACCTTCAGCACCACCAGATTCGTTAGCCAACGCAGTCGCGGCTTCAGCTGTTTTCCGCGCCTCTTCCGCCATGGCTGCAGCTTTATCAGCGAGGCTCATTGCCTCATTGGCAAGTTGTTTGCTTGCTTCACTCATTTTTTCTCTCCGGTCGAATTCTCAGACTTGGCTTCACCGGCAAACGCAGGATGAATAATTTTGCCACCGTGTGTGAGAAGAGTTGCTGACACGAGTTCATCTTCTGTGTCCATCGCGATTTTACCACTTTCCTTGTCAATCATTGTTTCAAGGAAGGCCAACAGGTTTTTGGCGTAAAGTAATGAAGCAGATGATGCGATCCGCCCAGCCAGGTTTGGGTACCCCACAATGGAAACCTCACCGGATTTCACAACCTGACCGGATTTTGCACCTTCAACGTTGCCACCGCGCTCAATCGCAAGATCAACCAACACAGAGCCGGGAGCCATGGAAGCAACCATTGCTTTGTTTACAAGCTTTGGTGCCGGACGGCCCGGAATAAGCGCTGTTGTGATTACAATGTCCTGTTTAGCGATGTGAGAGGCAACCAGTTCGGCTTGCTTCGCTTGATATTCTTTGGACATTTCCTTGGCATAACCACCAGCCGTTTCTGCCTGTTTGAACTCTTCATCTTCTACAGCGACGAATTTTGCACCAAGAGACTCTACTTGTTCCTTGGCTGCCGGTCGCACATCAGTTGCAGTAACAACGGCACCCAAGCGACGTGCAGTTGCGATTGCCTGAAGACCAGCTACGCCAGCACCCATCACAAAACATTTTGCTGCCGGCACTGTGCCAGCCGCAGTCATCATCATCGGCAACGCTTTATCGTATTCGGCGGCACCTTCAATAACAGCCTGATATCCTGCTAGGTTAGCCTGTGATGACAAAACATCCATAACCTGTGCACGTGTAATACGGGGCATAAACTCCATGGAAAAAGCACTTAGCCCGGCATCCGCCATTGCCTTAATATCTTTTTCATTGCCATGAGGATCCATCATGGCCAAAACAAGCGCACCCTTTTTGAACTTCTTGGCTTCTGAGGCTGTAGGTCGCAGGACTTTCAAAACCACATCAGCACTTTTCGCAGACTTTGCAGTTGCTAATTTCGCTCCGGAAGCGACAAAAGCCTCATCAGTAATGCTGGATCCATTGCCAGCTCCCTTTTCCACATGAACTTCACAGCCATAACCCACGAGCTTTTTCACAGTGTCAGGTGATGCTGCTACTCGAGTTTCAGAATTCTGTGTTTCTTTGGGGATTAAAATTATCATTTTTGCCTCTGAAAACACTGTTGGTTTACAAAAAAAGGGGTATCCCTTCGCCTCGAACAGGCAAAGTTTCAGCCCCTCGAACTAGTTATTCTAATGCTCTGTACCCACTTATCAATGAGTACCAGAAAATGCCGGACGCCTTTTCTATAGAGCGAAAAAGCTTGCAATCATGAGAACGATGAAAATAAGGGTTCCACCAATTAGGCCTGCACCACCAAAGAAACCAAATGCCATTGCTATCAATAATGCCAGGCAAGCAGCTGTTGTCCACAAAGCAAACTTGATGAAAATATCATAAGTTCTTTCGTGTTCCGGGTAATCCATTGCATTCTTCGGTGCTGCTTTAGCTGCCTTTTTGGCCATTTTGACTGCTCCACTGACAAACTGTGATTTTCGGCATTGTTAACCAGAACTCGAAAAGAACTTCAACCAAAAACTGCAATTGCCCGCAATTCATGGAAGATTGGCGTATTTGATTAAATACTCCGTCTTAGAGTGAATCTGTTTCCGTTTTGATCAACACAATCCATTTGATTGGCTTCTGGTTTGATACACTCAGCTTCATTGGTGGTACCCGAAACCAACCCGTTCCATTTAATTTGGACTTTGTTTTCCGCAAGCGCGATATATCTGCCTTCAGAAATCACAGCTCCTGTGTCATTTGCAAC
>CAWUJF010000518.1:0-3038 GCA_963922405.1 uncultured Hyphomicrobiales bacterium
TGCGTAAGCGACCATTTCAGAGTTGTAAGCATCCGCATAGATGATTTTCGGAATTACGTATTCGCCGTTTTCATCCTTGTCTTCCAGCATCTGCATTACACCGCGGGAGTTCATGGATGAGTTCCATGACATGTTAGCCATGTACATAAACAGCACGTCAACCGGATAAGGATCACCAGCATGGGCATTGGAAATCACCATGTGCATCATGCCATGCGCAGATAATGGCGCATCCCATGAATAGGCACGGTCGATACGTTGCGGTGTGACCCCATCTTCTTGCAACAGCAGATCTTCCGGTCCGCGTGGCATGCCAAGAGGAGGCCCGGCCAATGGTGTATTTGCAACTGAACCACCGTGCGGTTTTGGTTGTGCCGCGATCGGACGCGGATAAGGCGGCTTAAAGCGGAAGCCGCCGGGACAATCTATCGAGCCAATCAGAATTTGTAGAAGGTGCAGAGCCCGGCAAGTCTGGAAACCATTTGAGTGAGCCGATATACCGCGCATAGCATGGAACGAGACCGGGCGTCCGATCATCTTTTCATGCTTTTCGCCTTTCATATCCACCCAAGGCTGATCCAGCACAATTTCTTTTTCAAATGCTGCTTCGGCAATTTCCTGTGCAAGTCGTTTGATCTGATCAACCGGAACGCCAGTTTTTATGGTTACATTTTCAGGAGCATATTCATCAGACAAATATTTGTCTGCCAGTAAAGCAAACACGGGACGGGAGTTCTTTCCTCGTGCATATTTGCATTCGCCAGAGAGCGCAGGTTTGACACCCTTCTTGTTTGCTTTAACAGCTTTGCCTGTTTTTCGATCCATAACAAGAATGTCTCCATCCTTGTCACGTGCGAACAAACCATGGTCATCACCACCTGGATTGTCGATCACGAGATATGGCGCATTGGTGTATCTGAGAAGGTAATCGAGATCGATTTTCCCCATCTTCATCAACTCATGAATGAGTGACAGAATAAACAGACCATCGGTTCCCGGGGTGATACCTACCCACTCATCGGCAATGGCGTTGTATCCAGTTCTAACTGGATTAACGCCTACGATCTTTTTGCCGCGACGTTTCATTTCTGCCAGCCCGAGTTTGATTGGGTTGGAGTCGTGATCTTCTGCAACGCCAAAGATCATGAACAATTCTGATTTGGACCAATCAGGAGAACCAAATTCCCAGAAAGCTCCACCGAATGTATAGATCCCGCCTGCTGCCATGTTCACAGAACAGAAACCGCCATGAGCTGCGAAATTCGGTGTGCCAAATTGTTGTGCCCACCAACCTGTCATGGATTGGCTTTGATCTCTCCCAGTAAAAAAGGCTAGTTTTCTTGGGTCTTTTGCACGAATGTCACCCAGCCATTCGCTCGCGAGTTCAAAAGCTTCTTCCCATTCTATTTCCTGGAACTCTCCTTTTCCGCGCTCCCCGACCCGCTTCAAGGGCTTCATCAGGCGTGCAGGAGAGTAGTGTTGCATGATGCCGGCAGAACCCTTTGCGCAAAGCACACCACGATTGACCGGATGATCTTTATTGCCTTCGATATATCGAATTTTAGGTTGCCCATTTTCACCCTTACGGATGTGGACATTGATACCACACCTGCAGGCGCACATGTAACAGGTGGTTTTGCGAACTTCATCTGACACGTGTGGTGATGTGTTCAGCTCTCTGTCATGTACGCCCATAAGAAATTCCTTAGTTTTGGAGATATCTAATTTCTACACAATTTGTTAAAGCCTATTTGGCACCAAACATCAAATATTTTGGTACCAGAAGTCTCAATAATTGGCGATTTGCTCTATGCAGCTGCCAATTCCTCAATTTCTTCACAAATTATCGAGGCTATTTGTGCACAATCTGCGGTATCGAAAGTCAGTGGAACCCGTATGTCACATGTCCTGGATAATACTGATTTTGTATTTGGCAGTTCGGGAATATCATCCAGATACTGCCAACTGTCATACCGGCTGGTGAAAGCCTTTGGTTCGTGATCACCAAACCACTTGATTTCCACACCACGCTCGAAACACCGTGTCACTAAAAGTGGTATCTCGTCAGACGGAATTCCTGTCGGCTGAAACTGAAGTGATGAACCCACATAATATTCATGCTGTTCTCTCACCGGTAGATAAAGATGAGGAGATTGTCTTAGACCTTGCTCGAGAACCTGGTATCTTTCATTCCATCGCGAAATGTTATGTTCCAGCGTATGCAACTGACCACGCAACAATGCCGCCCGGAGGTTATCCATCCGTCCAGACATGTTTGGTGTCTCGAGTTTCACTTTCCGGAAAACTTCTTCTGGCGGTACACATCCATGACGCCCATAAAGCATGTATGAGCCAGAATGGATTATTGCCCTCGCCGCTAGTTCTTCATCATCTGTGGTAAGCAGTCCACCTTCACCAGAATTAATATGCTTATAGGTTTGAGCCGAGAAGCAAGCCACTTTTCCAAAATTGCCGGAACGCTCACCTTTCCATTTTGCCCCCATTGTATGGGCACAGTCTTCGATCAAGGTGATTTGGTTTTCATCGCATATCTCGACGATCGCATCCATATCGGCCAGGTGACCACGCATATGGGAAAGCATCATAAAACGTGCGCCGCTGGTTTTAGCCTTTTTACGCAGATCTTCAATGTCCGTATGCCAGTCATCATCAATCTCGACAAAAACGGGAACTCCACCGCATGCATGAATTGCACCTGGGACCGGAGCAAGTGTATATGCGTTTGCCAGGATTTTGTCTCCCGGTTTCAGGCCTGCGGACCGCAATGCAATCTGCATGGCATACCCACCGGAAGTGCATGCAACACAGTATTTTGCACCCTGATATTCAGCGTATTCCTTTTCCAGCAATGAAGCTTCAGAGGTTTCGCCTTCCAAAGTGTTGTATCGGTGCAGTCTACCCCCACGAAGAATATCAGATACACGGGAAATAATTTCCTCTGACATTCCCTCTTGTTGTGTGAAAGGTTTGGAAAATACCGACTTGGACACAATCAAACTCCAGTGATGAAACCGACA
>CAWUJF010000519.1:0-3034 GCA_963922405.1 uncultured Hyphomicrobiales bacterium
CGAAAAGCTCACCTGCATTGTCGATCTTGCCATTGTCATTGAGATCAAGGGCAAGAAATCCGTCATCCGTTCCGATCCAGCCGGTCCGCTCTCGCCCGCCATCATTGTCGATGTCGAATATTTCGCTGCCATGTTTGAGGGATGTGAGTTCTATCCCGTCTCCATCCAGGTCGAGCACAAGTGGCGAGGCGTAGTCGCCCGGTTCCGGTTCAAAACGTGCAGATGATGCGACGTGTATGATTATCCCGATCACAATTACGCAGAAAAGAGCGGGTAAAACCCTACTCAAGACAGCTCTGGAACAAATCGGTTCCATGATTTCCCCTGCGCATTTCTAGTGACATCCAGGTCATCATCATCGCAGAAAATGATAAGAATTCTCTTAATCGGGTTTTTTGAATTTGTTCACCATCCGGCGTGTGACTGTGCTCGCGATACTATCCAGCTGTTAGTTTCGCAATATCGATGATGAAGTAGTGTTCGTTCTTGAAGGCAATCGCATCTTGAGGCGGGTTTGCCAGGAACAGCTCTTCAGGTTGTGAGTCGTTCATGATTGCGGCGATTTTTTCATCAAACGGTTTGAAGTGGATGATAGCTTCTGCGTTGGGTTCGAAATGTCTGCGGTCCACAACCAGAAGGTCCACACCCCATTTGTCGCGCAGGTTAGCGATCGCCTTTTGATCCTTGCCCAGATAGGCTGAGATCAAGGCGTTTACGCGAGTACGCATTTCCAGCACATAATCCTCATGAAACGTGTAGTGGGCTTTGTATGAAGTGAACAGAGGCTGTTTTGCCAGGTAAGGAATGTAGTCAACTGCATTGCCTCCGGCCCAACCGGCGATCAACGTACCTTTAGGCTGGTTTTCCAGATGCTCCAGCATTTGCCAGCTTGTGGTCTCGATGTGAGTGGAGAAACCGCGGTATTTCGGGTCCTGGATCGAATAGGGGAAGACAAGAGCAAAGCTCAAGAAAGATGCGCAAATGATGCCAAGATTTCTGTTCTGTATGACGTTTGTCACAAGGGCATAAATCCCGATTATCAGGATGATCGGAATGATTGTGAAGAAGGGGTAGAGCAGAAACCTGTAGGACTGATACTGGATGAAAGAGAAGATAAACAGGAATATGGCAACGAACGAAACAACAAAGATGTTGATGCTTCGCTTGTTTTTATCGCTGCTTATCCTTGCGAGGCCATAGGCTCCGATTGCCAGAATGAAGAATATCGCGCAGAGATACATCAAGGGTGGTAGCTCAAAAACGAGGCCATAGGCATAACGATTCAAAACATAAAGCAGGGGATTGGACCAGCCAGGGAATAGCCTGCCGTCCTTGCTGTTCTCCGGATAAAGTTCGGTTTGTGTATTTGGCTCAATATAGGCGCCAAACCCGTTGATTGGTTCAAGCTGCATCCAAAGCAGGAACAGCGTGATTGATCCACTTACTCCCAATAGAAGGATCGGGCCTGGCCATTGGCGGAAATCAAACAGGGATGTGCGACGGTTCCAGATAACCAGTAATAACAGGGCAAACCCCAGGATAACCGATGCCGGGACATAGAGCAGACCGGACAGAATAACCATTGCGGCAAGAGACTTTTCCCGTTGCTGGACAACGCATAGGAGACCCAGCATTAACAAGGGAAAGGCGAAGGAATGACTGGTACCTGAATTGATCTGGTAGGCGTAGACCGACTGAGCATTCAGCAATGCAAAGACCGCGCTTGCTGGCAGCAACCCGGCCAGGATGTAAGTGCAGTAAGCCCCTGCAGTGACGAAGGCTATGGCGCTTACGGCCATCACAACGCGATGGAAGGTTATGAGATCAAGCCCTGACCAGGTGATCAGGTCAGACAGCAGGGTGTATAAAAGCGGATGTTTGAAATTGGAGACGTATTGCGTGATGTAGTCGTTTTCCAGATTCCAGTTTTCGAAAAACACATAGAGATGACGCTGTTCTTCGTGAAAGTTTGAGTAATTGAAAATATGCGCAAGACTGAAAAGGAGAGCATATAACCCGTATAGGAAGAACAAGCCGGAGATGCCTGAGGAAATATCAACCCGGCTTTCAACTTCCGCCGTAATTGTCTGTTCCGTACCTTGCATTTTGATTTCTCCGGGTGAGCCCTAACAACCTGAAAGAATTGAGAGAATCTTAATCGGAAATCAGAAAGAAGTGGTTAATTTATGATTGGCCAGAAATTTTGATTCAATAAACACACATAATTGTATGATTTATTGTTTATTTTTTTGTTTTGAGCACTCTTCGGGGCTCTAGTGTTCCGATAGGTGGGCAGAAACTATTGGGCGACGAATGCAAGGGCAGCATCCAGGAATTCCGTCATGGCCGGTTCCCGGTCAATCAGAGAATGATGCTCGCTGTTAAGGCCGAGAAACTGTGCATTGGGAATGCAGGAAGCCAATTCTCTTGCCTGATGAATCTCCACAATCTGATCATCGTTTGAATGGGTCACCAGGGTGGGGACCTTGATCCGGGACAGCTTGTCACGCACGTCTATGTCACCGATTGCTTTCATGAACATTACGACGTTTTGGGCAGAAGTGGTTTTCTTCTGGAATTCGTTGAACCAGTCTATCTCTTCATCGTTTGCACCGGGCATGAAGGTGGTGGAAATGAGTTGGCGCATGCTTGCGTTCTCCGAACCCCACTGTGTCACCAGCAGGGTTTCGAGGGCATTGTATTCTGCAATCTTCTGCTCGGAGCCGGTAACGTTCCAGCCGGATGAAAAGCCACCATGGAACACAAGATGTGTAACCCTCTCTGGGTGGCGGACAGCGTATTCAATGGCAACTGCTACGCCTTGAGACAAACCCACCAATGGAAAGCGTTCGCAACCGGCTGCATCCACAACCGCTTCAAGATCATCCACCATGTGTTCAAATGTGAGGTCAGAGATATTCCAGTCAGAAAGACCATTGCCGCGGCCATCATAGCGGATCACTTCGTGTGTCTGAGAAAACCTGCGCAATTGTTCGCTATCGAGTGGTGACGTCCAGTCAAGGTCCAGATGAGT
>CAWUJF010000520.1:0-3007 GCA_963922405.1 uncultured Hyphomicrobiales bacterium
CAAACGGTACCAAAGGCAGATGAGTTGATTGGACGCTCTAAAGTGCTGACGATAGCGGTTTCAGAAAATCATGAATTTGCTGAACTTTTTTCTGGATCACTGTGCCCGCTGCTTCAGGGTTGCCTGAAAAGTCGATTGGAACTGTCCAACTGGCACTGACCTGTAACTGTTGGTTCACTGCAAGTACAGGCATCTCACATTGTGCTGCATCACAATAAACCACCAATGGGATGTTGCCGGGATATGGCGAAACCAGTTGGCAACTGAACGTCCCTTGCGCTTTCGAATTGGCACAGAGAAAACTGGAACTTCGGGTCGATGTTGTATCCGGCAGCTCCAGTGCATCCTTGTGTCCCTTTGCATTTTCGTTTGCGGCAAGCTCAGTATCATCAACAGCGGAGACACGAAATTCATTTAAATCTAATCCTGTTATTTCAGGTAGATAGTTGATGCTCTTAACAACTGGAATCGGATTCCCATGTCCATCTTTTGCCACTTCAGGAACTGAAATGCATTTTGTTTGAGCGGTTATCAGCAGTGGCTCACCTTCAAAACTTTCTGCACGCAATGTGGTTCCGCCGCGATAAATCACACCATCATTGCCCTCCAGCCCAAAATCAACAAACCGGTAAAAGTCTGGACAGGTTTCAGCAAATGCCTGTCCAGTAAGGAGAACTAGCAATAATGTTAGAGCACATCTGACCATAGGTTTCGGTATTAACAAGTCTGTTTCCGGTGAAGCGGTTCAGCTGACAGATAACATGTCTTTTTATTCATCTGAATGCACGGTTAGTTGTAGTTGGTCGTCTTAACATTTCATAAAGTGAAATTTGGCCGCAAATCGGTTAAGATAATTTTGTGGGGGGTGCTTCTATTGAGAGGAAGAACCCATGAATACAGAAAATATTATTATTCAACAGCCGCAACCCTTTGATTTGGTTGATAATGACATATTGATTGCAGGTATTGCTGTGGCATTTGAAGGAACGCTTACAATCAATGTGAGTGACGGCCATGACGAATTTTCGTCTTTCACCAATGTTGGCTCACTCGCTCTTCGTCAGTTTCAGGGCAGTATCAATATTCCTGACACAAATTCATTTCAATTGAACCGTTTGTTTGTACGTTTGGCGGATGATACCGGAAATGAGAATGGTCCGGCTGTGACTGTGCCTGTTTTGTTCGGACCTAAAATTTTGCCTGGCTACACCGGGTATCGGAATTACACTGTTCAATCAGGTGATACGCTCACGAAAATTGCGCAAAACGAATATGGCAATAGCGATTTTCAACCGATCCTGCAGGCCAATCAGAATATAATCAGCAACCCGGATCTCATATTCGTAGGCCAAACGCTGCGTATTCCACGAAATGATACTTAGGGTAAAAAATAACTGCGCAAACCCGCAATGATGTTTTTATTCAATAGGTTATTGGATGATTTGATTGAGGTGATTCAAGTGGCGGACTAATCGAATAAGGATACGATTTGCCATTTTCCGATATCCCTATCATGATTGGGTTCTTTAAAATATAAGTGAAGTTGCAGACTGGTCGAGCGGATATGACATGGATCAATCCGGCTTGGGTGTGGAGAGTTTAAGGTCGATGCGTTACTTAAAGACAGGGAACAATTTCATGCGGGTTTGTATTAGCAAACTCTTTTGTATGGTGCTGCTGGGCGGGTTTGTTTGCCTATTGCCGACAACGGTTTTCGCCGTGGACGATGTATATTCTGCGAAATGGAATGCGTTTTGCGGATATGGGCAAGACCTGCAAGAGGGGTGTGATGCAATAAGAGCGCGAAAACTGGAAGACTCCTCCACACATCCAAAGACTGCTATGGGCCGGGTCAATTACAGAGATTCGCGATATAAGGGACATTGCACCGGCACGATGATTTCTGACCGTCATGTGTTGACTGCCGGCCGGTGTGTTTTCAATCAGCGTCTGAAGCAGTTCTTCGACGCGTCTGATTTGTATTTTGAAGCGGGCTATGACCGGGGAGAATCGATTGCTGGGTCGCTTGTGAGCAGATATCTGGTTTCGGACGATTACCGAAAGCTGAGGCTCTTTGGTGAAAGAACATCCTTCGGTGACTGGGCTATCCTGGAACTTGAGAAATCCATCGGAGATAAAACCGGTTTTGTGAGCACGGAAAGGTTTTCAAACAAAACTGATGCTTTGCCAAGTGTCACTTTGTTGAGCTACCCCGAGATCCGCGCCCATGTTCTTTCTTCCCAAGCCGACTGTGAAATGAAATTGGAAAGTCCGCATGTCCCGGTAATTCTGCATAGCTGTCCAATAATGGAAGGGGATTCAGGTGCCCCAATGATTTTGAGTGAAGGTGATAAGACTGAGCTCGTAGCCATCAGTGTGGGAGGATCGGTGAAAAACAATAAACCCATTTATATGGCCGTTCCCGTTTGGTCGGTTGATTGGAAGACGTACGATGATTGGTTGCAATCTGATTGATTATGGCGACCTTTTAAAGTGAATCACTTTTTTGACGGAAGCTACTTGAGCAAGATTCACGAAACACTTACCTGTTATATTCGCCAAACCCATTGAGATGTCCCAATCGGAGGAAACGAAATTGGCCACTGTCCCATTTCCGGATATGACAACTGAGCAGGGAAAAGCTGCCTTTTCCGGATGGTTGTCACAAACGAATGAAGTAACTCGTGCATTTCTGGCGGCGGGGCAAATTCCGGGGCTCATTAACATTGCTGGTGGGTTGCCAGAGGCATCTGTTTATCCATCTGATCAAATATCTTCTATCGCACAGCAGGTAATCACTGATTACCCGGCCGAAACGCTGGGCTATGGACCGATCGAAGGTCTTCCGGATATGCGCAGCTATATCGCCGAGCGGTTTTCCAACGATACACTGAAGCTGTCTGCCGACAATGTTTTGATCACCACAAGCGGAATGCAGGGACTGGATTTGATAGGAAAGGTACTGTTGGATGAAGGGGATCCGGTCGCTGTACAATTTCCGACCTAT
>CAWUJF010000521.1:0-3005 GCA_963922405.1 uncultured Hyphomicrobiales bacterium
GGCGTGCCTGTTCCACTTTCCGCGGCATCAATGCCAAGAATAACATCGCCAGTACGATCACGACAGCAAGAGATGAGAGCAGAAATGCAACCACACTCCAGACCGATGGTGCATGTTCTGCCAGGGGTTCAGCGTAGGAGCTCTCCTGGCCCAGTTTTTCCCATGATTTCCATTCCACTAACTCGCTGGAAATGACTGAAGCAGGAATGACGAGCTCGGAAGGTGTGTGATATGTGAGTTTGCCGTTTATTCTGGCGTTCTCACCAAATATCACTGTTCTGCCAAAGAAGTTCATGTCTCCCATGACAGCGCCGTTCAGTTTTAGTGTGTCTGCTGCGATTGAAGCGGATCCTCTCACAGTGCCATCAAGGTTTACGCTGCGGGCGGCGAGTCTCGTATTGCCTCCAATGTCCACATTCCTGCCGATATCGAGGCTGAAGCCGGTAGCAGTGACATCACCATTTACCGGTGCTTCCACGTCCACAAGCGCGCCAGAGGCATAAAGGTTTCCTCCAATTTCATTCTCGATTTCAATTTGAAAACCGATCAGGTGGGCGTCGTCCTTGATTTGATCGTTGATTTCCACGGAAAAACCGGTTGCGAACAAATCATCGCTAACGGGTTGGTCTGTCCTGACATTTTCCTCCGCTTTAAATGTGTCCTGGCTTGGCACAAACATTTCGGTGGGCATGGTTTGACCAAGTGCAGAGGTTGAGATGAAAAAGACAAATAATAGAAAAGGTATTCTCATAATTGTTCCTTTCGAAATTTTTTCAAAGGATACGCACTTCACCCCCCTCTTCTTTTGATCCGTATCAAAGCTCATTCTCTTGTACGGACCTGGATTGATGACCGTTATTGTGTCTGTGAGCTTTAAGCGTTTTTTACAGTGGTGATGTTCAGAAGTTTGTAGAGTCCGCACCAACCCACAACACCAGTGACAAGGGGTATGAAGCCAAGCCAACCGATAAAGCCGTAGGGAAGATCAGGATTCATATAAGCGAAAAAAATCATTGCAAGGCCAATCCATATTCGGATGGCTCTGTCTGCGATGCCAACATTTACCTTCATTTTGACCTCCAGTCTTTAGAACTCCAGCATGACTAGGGGCGTTTATTCATGCTGGAGAATATTGGCATAACTGCTTAAGCCGCTTTGCCAATGGCGATTTTCTTCGTCTTTTCCTTTTTTGCCACAACAAATTTGCCGACTTTTGCGCTGGATCAAATACCAGGTTCAAACAGCCAAAAAATCTTCGAGATGCTTTGAGAGTTCCCTGTCAGAGGTGTTGGTGAAATCTTTTGGTATTTCTGAAATTACGGTTTTTTTGAGTGCGTTGGAGATGCGTTTTCGAATTGCTCCCAGCGTATTGGGTGATGCGCAAATGATCAGCTGATCAAAGGAGTTGTTGTTCAAAGATTTGTCGAGCGATGAAAGAAACTCATCCACATGTTGCATCAGGGAGATTTCATCGGGATGGCTACCGGACATTTTGTGTCTGGTTGGAGTAACAGAGTTGAACGTCCGGCCGGGCCGGTCAGAATGTCCTTTAGGGGTTTCTGCTTCAAAACTGTATTTGCACAGCTGAGCCAAGCCTTTACCTGGCCCCTTGTTTTCAAAAATTCGGGCCTTGTTCGCATCGGCAAGTAGTATCCAGGTTCTTGTAGCTTTCACAACATTCTTCCTTTCTTTAGTTACAAAGCCGGGCTTTGTGAGCGTTACAAATGCCCAATGAAATAACCGACGAAATAGGCAATGGCGGCTGCTGTAGAGCCAATCAAAAAAGTCTCCATCCCCGACCACCACCATGAAATGAGAGACCAACGGCTTTTCAGCGCACCTATGCAAAAAAATGTAAAACCGGTAGCAACCGAGGAATATAGGAATGCCTCAGTAGTTCCGACAATGAATGGTATGAGCGGAACCAGCCCGCAGATGAGAAACGCTACGAAGGTCATTAAGCCTGCATGAAACGGGCTCTTGTCATTCAAGGCTACGCCGTATTCTTCTGACAACATATAGTTTACCCAGGTCTCACGGTTGACGGTAATTGCTTCAACTGCGTTGTCTAAATTGGCCTGGGGCACCCCTTTTTGGGTCAGGATCTGACGTACTTCTTCCCGTTCACCATCTGGAACCTGATCGATGTGCCTGTTTTCTATTTCGCGCAGGCGCTTCAAATTATCCGTTTCGGCTTTAGTGCCCGAATAATTGCTCGCTGCCATTGAGAAACCGTCAGCCAGAATGTTGGCAAAGCCGAGAACGAGGATGATGTTCTTGGAGATGCCTGCACCAACAATTCCTGCAACAAGGGCAAATGTGGTTATGGTTCCGTCGATGCCACCATAAACAAAATCTCCCAAATAGTTGGGACCTTGCTTATTGTTTAACCGGTGCCGGATTTCTTCCGTAGTATGACCATGTTCCATTTTGGCGTTTCCTCTCTTCATCTGGAATAGAGAGTTTCAGCACCTGAACAGTTGATCAGTGTCAAAAGTAGGAAAATAAATCGCTGCATCATACGGCGTAAACCTGAGAGGTATGATGTGCGAGAGGTATTGTTTGGTCAAAGTGCGGTCATAAACTTTTTGCTGTTTATAATGCTTGCAGGCGGCGTTTGGTTTGTGGGATCGCGACTGACCTATCTGGCAGACGCAATCAGTGAACGTTATCGTCTGGCAGCATCGACGGTCGGATTGTTGTTCCTTGCCCTGGCAACCTCTCTTCCAGAGGTGGCCACAACCCTTTCCGCGGCGATCCAGCAGAATTCTGATCTGGTACTAAACAATCTGTTTGGTGGTATCGCACTGCAAACAGCCATCCTGGCATTGGCAGATTTCTGGGCCAAAGGAGCGATATCCAACTATCCCAGGAAAGCCAATCATGCCCTGGAAGCCACCCTGCTGGTTGCCTTGATCTCCTGCCTGCAAATCGTTTTCATAATCGGAGAACCGGATTCAATCTGGGGCGTGGGTTTGGGCAGCATGATTGTTGCGGCCGCATAT
>CAWUJF010000522.1:0-2995 GCA_963922405.1 uncultured Hyphomicrobiales bacterium
CACAAAGTTATCTTCGGTTTGTGCAAACACTTCAAAATGACGCCATGCTGGATCACCCGTTGCTCGCTCAAAGATGCATATCGCATTAGGTATCTCCAATGCCTTGCCCGCATCGTCATTAATAACTGCTGGTAAGAAAGTTGCGTATTCCGGACAGTCAACACCTGCAGTTAATGGAGAAAGAAACAAGCCGAAGCCATACTCACCGCTATCCATATAGGTGCGCCAGTACCATCCCTTATCGGGATCCATATAGGGAACGAACACTTCACTGAGATAAGTCTGATAGATGACAGGGCGCCATGTTTCCTGATCTTTCACTTGAATATCTGAAATCACGATTCCCGCACGCTTTTCAGTGCGGTATCGCAATTTCCATATATCCCATGTGAGCTGACTATCGTTGAATTTGAAATTCGGTTCACCTTCCTGGGTGATTTTGGCCCGGTTTTCTGCTGGCCGCAGCTGCTGGCGCTCTGCCACTTCTTCTTCCGTGTATCCCCATGGGTCGGTATTGATTGGGACTATCCCTGTGTCCTCAACATCGATTACCTCTGATGTCTTGAGATCATATACGGCAAACAGTCCTTCAATCGGTTTTGCATAGAAATTGGATTGGCTTGGAGCCACATAGCAAGGTACTTTCATCAAACGCTTTGACTGACCGGTTCCATCGAAAAAGTTCCCAGCAGTGAGTGGAAGGCAGAAAACATCCGCTGGTTTCAACTCGCGTTTTGCTAAAGCAGAGACCATGCGCTCATCACCAAGTGCTCCCTCCAGTGCTCCGATGAACTCTGCAAAAAGCACCATTGGCTGCCCGGTTTCGCCTATCGGCCCGTCGTTCTCAACAGTACCATTGCTGATATCAACGATGGCTTCCCGAAAGCCCTCCTTTGATGTGTATTGAACGGACGCCTTACGCGTAAGTGGCTCACTTTGTGACCAATTCAGTACTTCTGTTTTTGATGGCTCCAGAAGTTCGATCAGCGGGAACAGGGTCTCGTCATTTGTAGTGCCTTCAGCACGCAGGATCTCCTGAATCCGGTTATATTCAGCCGCTGTCAGGCCATCTAATGGATGTGTTTGAGCTTGAGCACCGCAAACCCCAAGGAGGCCGGCGATAATCAAACTGGCTGCAATGTGTTTCATGATATTCCTCCACGTTTCAAATGATGTGGGCGGCGAACCGCTCAGGTGTTAAGCGAATATCAAATGTGAAATCTTGTCTTTGCAATTCCGGCCAAGTCTATGAATTTTTCAAGAACTGATCACGATAGCGCGCAGGTGAAGTGCCAAACCACCTTTGAGCTGCCCGACTAAAGACCGCTTGATCCGCATAGCCTAGGAGTAAACCAATATCGACAAGGGAGAGATCCTTGCGTCGTAGTAAGTTAACAGCCATCGCGTGACGGCAATCATCCAGCAAGTCTCGATAGGACACACCGTCCTCTGCCAGTTTTCTCCTAAGAGTGCGTTCGGAAAAACCGATCATGTTAGCAATTCTTGACTGCTCACCTCCATCAACAGAGATACTCTGGTAAATGTGTTGCCGTACCTTTTGTGGTAGTGATTGAAGCTTCTGTAGGTCTTCATTGCGCTTTGCGTAAACTGCGGGCGCCCGTTTGTCAGGCATCTGCAAGCGCTTATCCAAGGCTGATGTTCTAAACACCAAACCATTCCGAGAAGTGTCTGTGCGGATTGGGCAGGCGAGTTCTTCCTGTAGCCTGAAAATCCTTCTATCTGAACCATGTTCCACTGAAATGGAAAGCAGATCGTCTGTTTCGACACCATAGCGGGCAAGTATCCCTGCAAACAGGCCCAAGGTCAGCTCTGCGTCACCTGCTCTTGGCCAAATGCGACCATCCTGCAAGCCGTATGTGAGGCATGTCTGATCGCTGTCTATGGAAAGCTCCACCGCAGCGCCGCTCTGGATCTGATCAAATCCATAAGCCAAGAGCTTGAGTGCGTCTCCCAACCGTGTTGCTGAATGTACTTTGTTACCGAAGGAACCAAGGCTGTTAAGATCAAAATCACTTCCAATGTTCCAAAGCGCATGGGAACCCTTGTTACAACGCAGGGATTCCAGAGTTTCAACAAATTGGCACAGAGGTGTCCTGCCATCACGGCTTGCATCAAAACCGAGACTTCTCAAAGGTGCGTCTGTTATCCAATCACCGGTGTTTTCCAATTGGAAAGTCCATTAAAACTTCGCCCAAGCATTCTACCACTTGAACACGTGCCGCAAAACACGAAAGTTGCCATTAATCTTGTTGCCCCCCAGATCACCTGCCAGCTTTTGCAGGACATTTCCGAAGTCATAGTTCGGGATAGCGTCTTGTACCAAGGTTACCTGTGCCTTGGTTAAACCCTTTCGGATCATACCGTTTGTCGCGTCAATCCAGTCACCTTTTCGCACTGCTTCGATGATCCGCTGGTTGGGACCGTGATAGGGAAATATCTTATGATGCCAATGAATTGCGTCCCGCAGTAACTGAGGATCCATACCCCAACCATGTTTCTGGTTGTCGGCCAAAGCGAGCTGTTCAGATGGCTCCAGGTAGGCGAGCTCATTTTCTGTCCAGAGGCCAATGTCGTGATAGACCAGAGCAGTTTCTACAATCGGTCGCGCGTCTTCATCACCCTCGAGGAAATGCATGGCATAGGTGATTACCCGATAGACATGACCACGATAGGCCGGAAAATCGTCTCCAATTTTGTTGCGATAGGGTTCAAACAGGCTTTCCACTCGGTCACTGTGGTCAATAATTGCAATCGTATCCGTCATGACGGTTGTTCCATTGGACTTAGATGACTTTTTTGGTAAACAGATGTTTACATCATTGGAAATAAATAAGTCAACAGGTGTTTACTTGAGTCAGATAGTTGAAGAAGCACATGCGAGTGGAAACAAGCGGTGAAATGCTGAGGCAACCAAAACCTCACTGCTTGTTGCGGCGCGCATAGAGTTTCACAAGGCTGGATATGAAGGTGCCAG
>CAWUJF010000523.1:0-2989 GCA_963922405.1 uncultured Hyphomicrobiales bacterium
TGTGCTATCGCATCAAATCCACAGGCTTCAGTATCAGCAGGTGTCTTGCTGCAGAGTTCAGCAAATTGTTGCACCATTTCCATGTCGGTGATGAACTTCTCGTATGAAAGCGACAATCCTCCTTCTAGCCAACCGGTGGAGTGTACAATGAATGTGGCTCCTGCCAAGACAGCTGCCCACATGGCCATTTCAGTCTCGTGCGCTGCCTGAGCATCGTTGCAGTTTGCGGCCGATCCTCCACCGGAGCGCCATGGTAGCCCAATGCGCCTGGCAAGTTGACCTGACCCGAGAGTTGAACGGATATGAGAAGGTGTACCAAGCGCTGGCGCTCCTGACTTCATGTCCACATTCGAAGCAAAACTACCATACATGACAGGTGCGCCGGCTTTAGCTAATTGTGAAAGCGTAATACCGAGCAGAGCTTCAGAGTGTTGCAGGACAAGGCCACCGGCGACGGTGATCGGTGCCATGGCGCCTGATAGGCAAAACGGCGTGATAATGGAAAGCTGACCCGCACGAGCAAAGTCTATGATCCCCTGTCCCATAGGCAGATCCAATTGGCGGGGTGAATTAGTGTTTATGATCGTTTTCACCCAACAATTCTGCTCAAATTCTTCGCGACTGATGCCCCTTGCAATCGCCATCATGCGGAAACAGTCCTCAACCTGACCTGTTCCGCGACAGTAAAGAAACGGGATCTTATCGCTAACCATGGTCTGTAACTGCATCGTATGCAGGTGGCGAAACTCCACCGGTACTTCCTGTGGCTCAACTGCCGCATTGAGCGTGTGCATCACATCAAAACTGTCAGTGAGCTTCATCAGTTCGGAGAGATCCTCCATGGTGCCCGGTTTCCGGCCTCGAACCCGATTTGTGGTGTTGGGGCATCCACCCCCACCCAGGAAAACAAGTGCTCCTTGCTCCATAGTCACATTGTACTCAGGCGTAATGCCGAGGATCTCTATGCGCTTTGGTGCTGTCCGCAACGCCTCTTCCACAATTTCCCTGCCAATGAAGACCATATGCTCATCTTCATCCACCCGTGCACCTGCATTTCGAAAGAGTTCTCTCGCTTCCTTAAGCAATACCCGCATACCCAATTCTTCCAGCACTTTCAGAGCCGTTTGGTGAATGTTCTCCACTTCGTCATCAGAAAATACAGTCTGAGGTGTAAATGGGTTTTTCAGGTTGCGATAATCAGGCTGCCGAAGCTGTCCAACTCTGTCACTGCTGCCCTTGGTTCTTCTGCGTCTTGCTGGCATAATGATATTCTCCCTGATCCGCATCATATCAGAGGTTTGCACGCTTACAATTTCTCAAAGCGACGCTTGCAAATACTTGTGTTTTCGCGTATGTCAGCCCAGCAGATCGGCTGGCAGGGCATGCCATGTTGATCTAGAACGCAAAGCTCCGCTTTGGTCAGCGGGGCTTTTGATTTTCCGGAAGCTTATTCCGGTCCTAAAACAAAGGAGAGCGAAATGCCCAAGATGAAGACCAAATCAAGCGTGAAAAAGCGCTTCAAAACAACTGCATCCGGTAAAGTTAAGGTTGCAGCTGCCGGTAAACAACACGGCATGATTAAGCGTTCCAACAAGTTCATTCGCAATGCTCGGGGCACAATGGTGCTTTCTGATCCAGACGCGAGAATCGTCAAGCAGTTTATGCCTTACAGCAAGTAATCTGTAAGCGTTTATATAGAGAATTCAGGAGCTTAAATCATGGCAAGAGTAAAACGTGGTGTCACCGCACACGCAAAGCACAAAAAAGTACTTAAAAAGGCGAAGGGTTATTACGGCCGTCGCAAAAATACAATTCGCATTGCAAAGCAAGCGGTTGAAAAAGCAGGACAGTACGCATATCGCGATCGTAAAGTCCGCAAGCGCAATTTCCGTTCACTGTGGATCCAGCGTATCAATGCTGCGGCCCGTGAACATGGTTTGACATACGGCCGTCTGATCGACGGTTTGACAAAAGCAGGTATCGAAGTAGACCGCAAAGTTCTATCAGATATCGCAATTCATGAGCCAAAGGCATTTGAAGGCCTGGTTGCAAAGGCCAAAGATGCTTTGGCATATTTGAAAGATCACACAGAAAACGAGTTTGAGGCTGCTGTCGGTTAAGTCAGCGCGGCCCCAACGCACATAACATTCAGGGAACCCGCGCTGGCGAAAGCCGGACGCGGGTTTCTTTATTCCCTCAACAGGAAACAAATTGGAAATGACTGATATTACTGATCTGGAAACAGGAATTAGAGCTGATATTGAAGCGGCAGCAGACGAGGCGGCTCTGGAGGCCGTTCGAGTTGCAAGTCTTGGCAAAAAGGGTTCCATTTCTGAAGTGATGAAAACGCTCGGCAAGATGTCGAATGAAGAGCGACAGGAAATGGGGCCAAAGCTAAACGGCCTCAAGGCGACGGTAACCGACGCGATCAATGCACGTAAGAACGTGCTAAAACGTGAAGCGATGGAATTGCGGCTCGCCAGTGAAAAAGCCGATGTCACCCTTCCGGTTCGACAATCACCAGCCGAGAACGGGCGTATCCATCCTATTTCACAAGTGATGGACGAGATCACAGCGATCTTCGCTGACATGGGTTTCTCGGTTGCAGAAGGGCCTGAGATCGAGACTGACTATTATAATTTTACAGCTTTGAATTTCCCGGAAGGTCACCCGGCGCGGGAAATGCATGATACATTTTTCATGGAGCCGGATGAAAACCGTGAGCGTAAAGTTCTGCGCACCCATACCTCTCCGGTACAAATTCGCACGATGGAAACCCAGGAGCCGCCGATCCGTATCGTCATTCCTGGCAAGACCTATCGCTGTGACGCAGATGCAACCCACTCACCTATGTTCCATCAGCTGGAAGGCCTTGTAATCGACAAGACATCTGACGTGGCCAACCTCAAATGGGTTCTCGAAGAGTTCTGCAAATCATTCTTTGAAGTGGATCAGGTCAAGATGCGCTTCCGTCCATCGTTCTTCCCGT
>CAWUJF010000524.1:0-2987 GCA_963922405.1 uncultured Hyphomicrobiales bacterium
ATGAGTTGGTTACCTCAATCTGCTCAAGTTCGGCAATTTGCGAATCCAGTGAAACAACCCTTGAACTGAATGCGCCCAGTTCCCGTCCAAGATCGGCCTTTTTGCCGGAAGAAATTTCCGTTTGCAAAGTCGCCAGCTCACTCTGCTTTTGAAGTGTTCCAGCTCTCAATGACGAATTCAGCGCCAATGTACTCACATAATTAATTTTCATGACTAACCTGCTGCAGCAAGAAGGGTTTCGAGCATTTCATCCACGGTGCGTAACAATCGTGCAGTCGCCTGATATGCGCGCTCCACCTCAAGCAGCCGAGACATTTCAAAATCGAGATTAACCCCGGTTTCACTCTGTAATGCTTGAGAGAATTGTTGCGACAATTCATTCTGATATTCGTTGTCATCAATGGCTGCTGCACGGAACGCATTAAGACTGTTCAATGTGCTGGCCGCAAAACCATTGATGCTTTGATTGGTGGGCAGCCCCGCAGCTGGATCAAAAGTAAGCGGTTGGTCAAAGCTGTTTGAAATGGCAAACAATCTGTCTGAGAACCCTGCCCCACCGGTCGTATTATACGTGTAATCCGGATCACCGTTCGCAGCACCATCGCGCAAGAATGCCGGGTCACCCCCTACCTGCGGATCTATAAGCGGATTAACGCGGATCGTTGCAGCAATACCAGGTTCAAGCGTAGCAGTTGCTGGAACCGCAGGGCCACCACTCCAGGTGAAAAGACCCGCCAAAGGCGGCTTGCCACCTCCGGTCTGATCAGTTTCGGCATATAACTCCACAAGTCCACGAGCAATCTCGTCTAGTTGATTTTGCTGGGCCACATATACTTCATCTCTTAGCTGAAGATTTCCGGCAATCCGTCCGGACTGTATCGGCAGTGGTGAATTGGGACCGCTGACGATGACACCATCAACCCGTAATTCGCCGCCGACTGTTGAAGGTCCAAAGGCTGATGTTCCCTGGAAAGACACTTCGCGTGGACGGTCATCAAACAAAAGTGCACCAGACTTTGTGGTCAGGATAACGCCATTGTCCGTATCCGGGATAATGTTGATCCCGATTTCCTCTGAAAGTTCACGAACCAGACGATCACGGGTATCGAGATCATCAAAAACCTCACGCCCAGCTCTCGTGCCATCCACGATCTGCTCATTCACATCATTGATCTGGCTAAGCAATGTGTTAATCGTCTCAACGCTGCTGGCAATCTCCTTATCCGCTTGCGCTCTTTGATTGAGCAATTCGTCATAGGAAGCATTGAGCGCATTGGAAACCGTTCTGGCCTGCTCAACCAATGAGGTAAGAATACCTGCGTCGGAGGGAGCAGCAGCAGCAAACTCTGTCGCCTGTTTCAGATTTTCAAGCAGACTTGCAGGAGAAAAAGCAAAGCTTTGGACCTGCTGAAGGGTCGCGATGCGATCCACACCCACAGCAAGCGCGCCGGCGCGGGCTGCATTTGAATTGGCGGTGATACTAGCTGAATAAACGGACTGGTTTACATAACGTGTTGTTTCCACCGTGGTGGAAGCATAGAGCGCCGTTCTTACCTCTGTGTCGCGTCGGACATAATTTGGATCACCTACACCGGAGATATTCCGCGATATCGTCGATATTTGTTGCGAATGGCTCGCGAGCGAGCTCGTTGCAGTCCTTAAAGCAGATGTCAAATTCATGTCTTCACCGAAATCATTTCAGGGTTGATCGAGTTACGCGTGTTACAAGTTGATAAGTACGTCCAATAGGTCAGAGCCAGTCTGGAAAACCCGAGAGTTTGCCGTATAGCTTCGTTGAGATTCAATCATGATGGTGAGCTCACTTGCCAGGTCCACATTGGATTCTTCCAACGCACCTGCAAGGATGCTACCGAAACCATCGGTTTCAGCCTGACCTACCAGCACATCACCGGAATCAACGGATACGGCGTAGGAGTTGCCAGGTAATCTTGTGAGGCTGTCGGGGCTTGGCACTTTGGCAAGCGCGATCTGGGAAATGGGAACCGCATCGCCGTTTTCAAAGATACCGAATACAATACCGTTGCCGGCCACTTCCACCCGTTCAATTGAACCTGGAGCGTTACCATTGGTCTGTGCTGCAATTACCTGATAGTCGGATGAGAGCTGACTGATGCCTGAAAGATCGAGCTGTGTTGGCGCACCACCGGTAACTGTAATACCCAAAGTAACAGGACCACCGCCAGCGATCTGACCGGTCGCGGCATCAAATGTGAGGTTGCTTTGAGCTAACGGTGCTGATGAATAAGGAAATCCGCCATTTGTGCTGTTAGCCGTTTCGTAAACGGTTACTTCCCACTGTTCAGCACCGGTTTTGGCGAAATAAACATCCACCAGACGTTCGTTACCAAGATTGTCAAAGAGAAGAAGTGATGTCTTGCCTGAGAAATCAGAGGCAGCCACGTTATCAGATGGTAATGAACCTGCAGGAACCACTGGCGCACCAGCCGGAAGGTTTGGCAATAACTGCGCCTCTGTGGTTGGAACAGCTGAAAGCTCCAACAGACCCGCTTCAATCGGGGTCAAACCACCAAATCCGTTTGCAACCGGAGCAGAACCTGTGGTCCGTAGATCAAATCCGAGCAAGCGGTTACCGGCAGAGTTTACAAGGTTACCATTGGCGTCCACCAGAAATGAACCGGCCCGGGTAAGGAATGTGTCCCCTGCCCCGTCCTGTACCACGAAAAAGCCTGTGCCACTGATCGCAAGATCTGTGGGAGAGGTTGAAGCCCTGATAGCACCCTGCCGGCTGATTTCCGACCGGGTTACCGTATTAACACTGCCTGAGTTGTAAGCGCCCGTGTTCACATCCAACACCTGGGTGTTGAACTCCACAGTCGATCTTTTGTAACCAATGGTTCCGGTATTCGCGACGTTATCGGCAACCGCCGCCAGCCGTCCAGCCTGGGCAGCCAATCCTGAAACACTTGTGCGCATTACTCCAAAAAGGCTCATGATCTAATCCTGTT
>CAWUJF010000525.1:0-2985 GCA_963922405.1 uncultured Hyphomicrobiales bacterium
TCAAGCCAACTCAGGAGTGATTGAATTTCCCCACATGCCACACCAATCCATCGTCTCACGATAGTCATGGATATCCTCAAATTGGGTCCACGGCCAATCGCTACCCCATACAATTTGATCTGGACCGATAGATTCATATAAACACTTGAACAATGGAATGCAGAGTTCAGCCGCCTTTCGGGACGGCATACCTTTGAAAATACGATATGGCCCAGAGGCTTTCACAAATACACGGCCCAAGGGTGCATTGCGGATTGCAATTTGACCACTATCACCACACAATGTTTCCACATCTGGCATACCAAAGTGATCAACAACAACTGTATGAACATGGTTTAAAATTACTGGCAGTATTTGAGCAAGTGCCCAGCCAGAATTATAAACTTCCAAATGCATCCCAAGCCTGTCCAGCATTTTAAACAAAGCAAGCCAGTCTCTGATCTTAAAGGTTGAAGAGCATCCACCACTTATGAGATTGAGCCTAATACCGATGACACCTAAATCATTCAGCTCTTTAAGTTCTGCAAAATCTATGTCCGGGTTTACCACGACAACACCGCAAAACTTTAGTTTTTCTTCGCTGTGGCTATCCTTAAGGAAATCCAACAAATAGCTATTGTTGGTACCCAAGAAACTAGGTTGTACAAGAATTGCCCCACCAATATTGTTACTTAAAAGGACATCTCTGAAATCTGCCCAGGGCGCATTATTTGCAGGGGTATAACGACGTGAGGAAATAAGTTGTTGATTAATGTCAAATACATGAGCATGCCCGTCAAGACGACCATTCGGGACTTGCATAAGTTTATTTGCCCCCGCAGTAATAATAGTCATTCAACTTGACTCTACATCTTCTATATAGAACTATAACCATATTACTAACCTTTCGGAAACCATAATGTCAATGATATTGAAGCTAACCTTGGATGGAGATCACCGTTTACCCCTGTATCAGCGGTTAGCCGACGCAATTAGACGAACTGTCATCAACGGAGAACACAAACCTGGTGATAAGTTACCTTCGGAGAATGTTATTTCTCGCGAATTAAAATTGTCTCCTGGAACCGTTAGACAGGCATTGGCTCAACTGGTTGATGAGGGTTTGTTGGAACGCAAGCATGGGAAGGGAACCTTTGTACGGTCTCCCAATTTTGATGATGCACTTTTCAGATTCTTCCGGATGCGTGGTGAACGCGGTGAAATTCTCAAGCCAGAAAGTGTTATTTTAAATCGCCAATTGGATATGTTTCCCGAGTCAATAGTAGAACATTTTGAGGAGCATTATGGCATTGGCGCCATAAACATGAACCGGCTTAGAAAAATCAACAATGAAACCGTAATGATGGAAGACATTTGGCTCCCAAGGGATCCATTTGAAAAGTTCCTTGACGTTCCTGTCTCAGAAATTGGCGCATTATTGTATCCTGCTTACAGTGCAATTTGTGGTCTGGTGATTGTAAATGTGAATGAGTCTATCACGGTTGGCTTGGCAGATGAAGAAACAGCAGAAACACTGAATGTAAAGGTGTCAGAACCAATTGTCATTATAGACCGGATGGCTTTCGGATATGGGAATATGCCGCTGGAATGGCGAAGATCCAAGGGGTTAGCGTCTCAGTTCCAGTATTTTGTGGAAATTCGTTAGCGCGAATAGCGGAGGAGAAACTAATGAAGAAATTGATAGGAAGTTGTGTAGTTGCCGTGGGAGTTGGCATACTGACGATTACGTCTGCTTGGGCGCAAGCACGAGAAGTACGGATCGCCAGCCACGTGTCAGAACTATCTCCGTTGCATGCTCAGTCCAAAATGTTTGCCGACGAGATCGAAAAGAAATTACCGGGTCAATTCGAATTTAAGCTGTTCCCCGGTGGTCAGCTCGGAAAAGAAAAAGCCCTGATAGCAAACATACAAGCTGGTTCGTTGGAAATGATTAATGTCGCTTCCGGTATCATGAAGCTCGATAAAAAACTTGGCGTGTTTGACTTACCCTGGCTATTCAACGACCGAGCACATCTAAAGCGCGCGATGAAGGCAGGGCTTGAAGACGCCGTTCGTGCAAGGATAGAAGAAGTCGGCGGAATGAAAGTGATTGGTGTTTACGAGAATGGATTCCGTCACGTGATCAATTCGAAACGCACAGTCAAAACCCCAGCCGATCTCGATGGCCTCAAAATTAGGATTTCAGGTGGTAAATTCAGACAGGGCGTCTTCCAAAAGATGGGAGCAACACCTCAAAAGGTTTCATGGGGTGAAACGTTTACGGCACTACAAAGTGGTGTTGTGGATGGCGCTGAAGCTGCCGCTTATGGATTTTATGAACAGAAGCACTTCGAGGTGGCCACACATCTGTCAGCTACTGGGCATGTATACACGCCGTCTTTCCTGGTCGCTTCGAACGCATTTTTCGCAAGCCTGACACCTGAACAACAGAAAGTATTTACAGAGGTTGGTAAAGCAATCACAGATGCAGCTTATGAAAAATCTGCAGAATTGGAAAATCAGTATCTAACTGAGATGAAAGAAAAGCTTGAAGTGAATACTGTTGACCTGAAAGCCTTCCAGGAAGCAACTGCATCTTCGTATGAGGATTATACCTCAAGTCAGGGAGATGAATATCTTAAGTTTGTGAACGACACTTCAGACTTAGGGAATTAGTTTGATACTGAGGCATATTGATAAAGCGGTCGAAGCAATAGCGGTTTTCGTATTTGCAGCTTCGACCGTACTTATTTGTATCAATGTAATAAACCGCTATTTCGTTCTTGAATTCATGCGCAGTATTTCAAGAAGCTATGAATGGTTTACACCTGTATATTTGTCAGTCAGGGGTGCACTGGGTTCCGTCAGTGTAACAGCGGATGAAGTACCTGGCTTGCTGCTAGTGTGGATATCTTTTCTTGGCGCTTACCTTGCCTTGAGACGGGAAGGGCACATCAATTTTGCCATGATAGTCAAGAAATTGCCCAAAGGGGTGCAAGGGCTCGT
>CAWUJF010000526.1:0-2985 GCA_963922405.1 uncultured Hyphomicrobiales bacterium
CGTATCTGATTTGGCCTTACTCGCCATACTCGCCTCGTTAATCGCTCCTACCCCTCAAAATGGGCGTTTTGTCCCGCTCATCGATCCGTTTTGGCACACATTATATAGCAGGACAAGGAATCTAGGTGGAAACCCACGTATTTCTTAAAATAAGGTTAACGCCAAAATGTCTGGAAAATGATCTTATTTTGTCGCGTATCTGTCAATATTAACTCAATCTTCGGTAAATACCTCTAGAATCAGGGCAAATAATATCACTAAGGATACAAATCTATGGGAATGGCGCTTAAGGAAGATGTAATTGAAGCCTGCCGGGAGGCGGGAACGCAAAAACCCATCGATTTGGTATTTCTTTCAAGCGCTACTTTGGGTGATCGCACACTAGAGAAAGAGATATTGGGCATGTTTCTTGCCCATATCCCGCAGTATCTTGAAATGATAGGTGATTGCACTGATCCTGCGGAAGCAAAGCGGGTTGGCCATACAATCAAAGGTGCTGCGAGAAGCATCGGAGCGTTGCCACTCGCTAAATTGGCTGAAATGGCTGAATCCGAAGGGGAGTTTCAGCTAGAAGCAATTGTAGCCGAGATGGAGAAAATCCGCTCTTATATTGCTGATCTAACCAAGAAATCCTAAAAAACTCGCTGATTTATGCTTCAGGGTCCTTCTCAGGAAGCACTGCGGAAGCTCGCATTTGAGCGGACGCGACCACATCTCTGTTTTTGAGGTTTTCTCTGTAAATCAAGAAAATACCACCTGAGAATATGAGTGCAATTCCAGCCCAAGCATATAAGTCAGGCCAATCTCCCCAAAAAATGATACCCCAGAAGACTGCCATTGGAAGAGCAACATATTCAAATGGTGCGACCAATGCCGCTTCAACATTGGAATAGGCATTAGTTGAAGCAAATGCCAGATTGAGAACAATTACTGCAGTAACGAGGAAGAAGAAACTCTGTTGGAGGTCCGGGGCCTCCCATCCGCGGAGCAGGAACGCATACACTCCGGTCTCTGGAACTGCGGGAGCGATGGCAAATATTGCAATCACTCCGAAAACGCCAACAATGAAGTAAACAAAGTTCACGACAATAACCATGCTGAGGACATCGGTTTCATTTCTCAAGTATCGCGTGAAAAGCTGGTAGGCAGCATAACAGCAGGCAGATCCCACCGGCATTATGTATGCGTACTGAAAGCCATCAGTGCCTGGTTTCACAATCAACAATACGCCGCATATGCCAATCAGGATTGCTAACACACGGTAAGGTCCCAGCTTTTCACCCAGAATCGGTACTGAGAATACTGATATCAATAATGGAGCCAGGAAGAAAATTGCTGTAGTTTCTGCCAGGTTTAGTGTGGCTAAGGGCAGAAAAAACAACAACATAGCACCAACGAGGCACAAAGAGCGGAGAACCAGCTTTACCAATGTTTTGAGACGCAGGTTTTTGATCGCCTTAAAGGTTCCGGGGAGGGCAAGTAACAAGATTACCGCCGTCAAAGCACGCAACGCCATGATCTGAAAGATCGACATGGAACCGCTCATGAGCTTAATGATCGCATCATTTAATGGAATTAATCCCATCGCAATCACAAAAAAGCTTATGGCAACACCTGGTTTAGCTAGTGCTTGCAAGACATGGCCTCAGATCAGACTATTTTGAATCAAAAAACAAAAAGATATTCTGACAGAAAATTTCCTGTGGTGCGCGAGAGTTTTGCGTCACTAATACAGGAAAACCCGTCAAATTTTCAGTTTGAGCTTGCGTGATTAGATCGTTTCTTTCTATGAACTGCCAACCAATGGAAACGATATATGTCTGGCACCAACAAAAAACTGGATTTAATCACTGGCGGTCCTGTAATCATCCTGGTTGAACCGCAACTGGGTGAGAACATTGGGATGGTAGCCCGAGCGATGGCCAATTTTGGATTGAGCGAATTGCGTCTTGTGAACCCGCGAGATGGATGGCCAAGCGAAAAAGCCAGAGCTGCCTCAAGTAGAGCCTATCATGTAATTGATGCAGTTGAAGTCTATGAAACACTTGAAGAATCAATAGCTGACTTAAACCGTGTTATGGCGACAACAGCCCGGCCTAGAGATATGTTGAAAACTGTTCTGGAGCCCAGAGAAGCAGTTGAACTGGCGATTTCTTGTGTAGATCAAGGGCAAAAAGTCGGCATTTTATTCGGTCGCGAAAGATGGGGGCTGGAAAATAGCGAGATTGCACTGGCCGATGAGATTGTGACTTTCCCAGTGAATCCTGCTTTTGCTTCGCTAAATATTGCTCAAGCTGTTCTGTTGATGGCGTATGAATGGATGCGTCTATCTGAAACATCCAACAGGCAAAACTTTATAAAACCGCAGGATAATCAGAACTCCCCGGCCACCAGAGAAACATTAGTTGCTTTTCTGAATCACTTGGAAGGTGCTCTTGATGACGCAAACTATTTTTTTCCACCCGAACGCAGGGAGCGCATGCTGGTTAATCTGCGCAGCATTTTTGTACATGCGGGGTTGCAAGAAGCTGAGGTACAATCCCTGCACGGAGTTGTAGCTGCACTTGAAAGACGCTGGAAAAAGAATAAGGAAAACAGTCCCTAACACCCTTATTCAGTTGAAGTGGAACCGACTGATCCCCGGTTTTGTTTAGATTTCCGGATTTACCAGTCTGTTACATATTTGTCATATTGTAGAAATCTAACCTGCATAACTGGTTAGTAAGGTTGCAAAATGCGGCGTAATCTTGCAAAAGGTTACTGGGTTTTTAAATTTTTTCTTTTTGTTCGGGGGTCGTCATTAGCATTTGGTGGATGTCAGTATTAGATTATTTCCACTTTGTGGCTTCCCGGCGTATCGCAAAAACGCACGGCGTGATGCCTAATTTCAGGCTTTTGTTAGCGATCTTTTTAACCACTGTCGTAGTTGTGATGTTGCTGCATATGTTTGCAGATCCGATATTCATGCAATGGTATGTGGCAGGC
>CAWUJF010000527.1:0-2984 GCA_963922405.1 uncultured Hyphomicrobiales bacterium
CCATCATGGGGGTAAATCTACCCCACATCATCATCAAGCCAGCCCAAAAAGACGTGGGCTTTAAAACTGAAGGTTTGAACACTTTCTACATGTTCCACTACACGCCTGATGCAATTGTTGTTAAAGCAGATAGCCCTTACAAAACGCTCAAAGACCTGGTGGATGATGCAAAGGCTAATCCCGGTCAGGTTACCATGTCAGGTTCAGGTAAAGCTTCAGCAAACCATCTTGCGCAAATAAAATTTGACAAGATGACAGGTGGCAAAACAACTTATGTGCCCTTTAAAGGAACCGGCGCATCGACCACTGCCATGCTTGGTGGTCAGGTGAAAGCACAATGGGGGTATTCAACAGTTGGTGCAAAACAAGGCGATGCGGTGCGTATGCTAGCTGTTGCAATGGAGGAACGTCACCCGCTATTTCCAGACGTGCCAACATTCAAGGAACTAGGTTATGACATGGTTGGCGGTGCATATCGTGGCATTGCTTTGCCTAATACAGCCAGCGCTGAAACTACCCAAAAATGGTCTAACATAATCGGGGAGATAAACAACGATCCTGCATTCCGCCAAAAAATGCTGGATGGTGGTTTCGCTTTGCTCGACATTGATGCAGCTGGCATGGCTGACTTCATGAAAGCTCGTACTGAGGAATACCTGAAAGATGCCCGAGAAGCCGGGTTGATCAAGTAAGCCTCAATTTTCAGACTTTTGGAATTGACCTGATGGATTTTGGCCACCTGCTATCTGCCTTCACACCGTTCAACTTTCTATTGGCATTGTGTGGAGTGGTGGCTGGAACAGTAATTGGATCAATTCCTGGACTGACGGCCACCATGGCAGTGGCCGTTCTTGTTCCAATCACATTCAGCATGGAGCCTGCTTCAGCTCTGATCCTGCTGGGTGCAATCTATACCGGGGCAATCTATGGCGGAGCTTATGCGGCCATTTTGCTTAACACTCCGGGCACACCTTCAGCTATTGCCACAACATTTGACGGTTATCCCATGGCCAAAAAGGGTAAGGGTGATTTGGCCGTCGCAATTGCCTGTTTTGCTTCTGTTGTGGGCGGCATGATTGGCGCGCTAGCGTTGCTTTTTGTTGCACCACCCCTTTCAAAAGTGGCTTTGGCTTTTGGCCCGATAGAATATTTTTGGCTATCAATCTTTGGCCTCTCCCTGATTGCATCTCTTTCCAAGGGCAATGTGTTGAAGGGATTGGTAGGTGGTGCGTTTGGCATGATTCTGTCCACTGTCGGTGTGGCAGAGATCTCTGCCGACATTCGACTTACCTTTGGTAGTCAAACGCTAATAAGCGGTTTCGGCGTAGTCGGTGCGCTTATTGGCCTCTACTGTATTCCTGTGTTGATCGACTTGGTAGCAACGCCGGATCGCCATTTAAAGGTTGAAAATGAAGTAAAGGCTGTACGCATTGGTGAGGCAGCTCGAATTGCATGGAGCTCCAAACTAAATCTTATCCGTTCTTCCGTCATTGGAACGCTGGTTGGAATCCTGCCTGGTGCAGGTGGATCTGTCGCAGGGCTCGTTGCGTATTCAGAAGCAAAGCGCAATGCAAAACCAGATCAGAACTTTGGCGAAGGTGAACCAGATGGAATCATGGCCACGGAAGCCTCAAACAATGCGACTGTTGGTGGTGGTTTCATACCCACGCTCGTTCTGGGCATTCCCGGTACGCCACCTGATGCGGTTATCCTTGGTGCTCTCCTGGTTCAGGGTGTTAGAACAGGACCCTCTCTCTTCGATGGCGGTGGCTCGATCGTCTACACATTCATTTATGGATTGATTATCGCTACCATTTTAATGCTGCCGATTGGATTGTTAATCGGACGCTACGCCTACAAAACCATCGTCACTATCCCGAAAGCAGTCCTTGTTCCTCTCGTAGGTTTTATGACGCTTATTGGCACATATGCGATCAGAAACAGCGTTTCTGATGTGGTCATCATGATCGCCCTTGGTGTTTTTGGATGGGTGGTTGGTCGCTTTGGATTTGCAGCTTCACCGATTGTCCTCGGGCTCATTCTTGGCCCAATTGCAGAACAGGGATTTGTGCAAAGCTGGACGATTGGTTCGGCCATCAACGATCTACCAGGAATGTTTTTCGGCCGCCCCATTTCACAGGCGATAGTAGCCTTCACCATTTTGTCACTCCTATATCCGCTGATTTCAAAGTGGCGTTCACAAAGAAAGAACACCAGAAGGACGATGCCAGATGCAGACTGAAGGAAAAATGGGATCCCTACTGATTTCGGTGTTTTTCGTATTTGCCGGAATTATTACTCTTTGGGATACACAAAGTTATTCAGATGCTGACTCTCAAGTGTTCCCACAAGCAGTTGCAATAACACTCATCCTTTGTGCAAGTCTCACCCTTATTGTCACTTTTATAAACGGTGATGAAGATGAAGGCTTTGGACAAGGAATTTGGTGGCGCAGATTGCTGCTTGTTGCTGCTCTGCTCAGTGCTTGTTTTTTAATGCCCGTTATCGGTTTCCTGCCAGCAGCGATAGTGTCGTTCACCGGTGGTTTGTTTGCTGCCATGCATGACCGCTGGTCGTTGAAAAAAGCGCTCATTTATGGTGTTTCAGGGCTAACAGTCATGAGCGCATTTTATAGTCTTTTCAGATTTGTATTATTGGTGCCGTTACCGTGAGCGCTTCCCACACAGGCACAGACCCAATTGATAACACTCATCTTCCAGCTCCCTTGGAGGAGATTGCTAATTCTATTGACTGGCTTCCCGCAGCAGATACCGACAGATATCGATTAGACCCGCGTGATCGATTTGTTGGAAAAAGTGCGCCAGTGTTCTTACCTCGATCCACAAAGGAAGTTTCTGAACTAGTCACCCTATGCCATCGTCACCAAATCAATATCGTACCATATGGGGGCGGTACCGGAGTTGTTGCCGGACAACTGGTTTTTAAGGCTGAAAATACAATCATCATATCACTGGAAAAGATGA
>CAWUJF010000528.1:0-2979 GCA_963922405.1 uncultured Hyphomicrobiales bacterium
GCACCGGAACCCGAACGAAGACCCCTTTGCAAAACTGGCGGGGCTGGTGTGAGGAGCAGGTAATTCGGCGGGCTCGAATTAAAGCCGGTCCTGTGGGAATAATCATGATTTGGACAAACGGTAGGATGCTGAAAAATGACAGCGCAGACACCAGAAACCTGCTCTATGTTCGGAGCTTTCAACCTGCGGTCTGGATGCGATCTGATCACGTTCAAGTCTGCATTCAATGCTTTTTGCGATCATCTTGAAGAAGCCGGGTATCTCAGGTCGCGCAGGCTTTGGCAGCGCGCCTATCATGAAGGCTACGACACGCGCTTTCCAGATGCTGGTATCGTGATCGAGATGTGTTTTCACTCTCATCAGGCAGCTCTCGATGCATGGGATTATGTGGAAAGTAGAATCGAACCACTGAGAAGCCTGCATGCGGCGATGAACAAACAGATCCAGGAAGCACATTTTGTTCTGTTGAATGCATGTTTCAAATATTGAACGCATGCCCGATGATGCGTTTCCAGTCTTCCGGCATTTGTCCGATGGACTCATCTGGTTAGCTCAACTATGTCGTTTCCATCACGCGTTCAAACTATGGCCACCTGTTGGTATTACTCCCATACTCACGGCAACAGCGGGCTTAAATGTTGCATGCCTCATATACGGAAGCGGTTTTATTGGATACCGATCTATGAAGTTTCTCAGTTTTCTTTTCCTGCTTTTGTCAGCAGAAAACGCCCTCGCATTCTTCGATGAAGAAAAGGAAAGAGCCTATTTGTTCCCATCAGTTTACAGCCAAAACGCGGATGGTACCTACAAACAGACAATACATTTCTGGTTGATGGAGGAGGACTTTGACAAATTTAAACAAAACATAATCACGGATATTGTCACTCCGGTTCTTGAGCGTGATTCCAGAACAAGCAGTAGGGCAGAAAAAGCAAGATTTTTGAAGAGAGCCAAATGGTTTGCGTTTGAACCTGTCGAAAGATCAACCCATGCAGTTCTTTTGCCTGATACCAGGCGAACAACGATAACAACAAACAATCTCGGACATGCTCGAATTAACGTTATTCATACCGAGCCAATTGCCGAAAGCACACGGTCAAACATCACCATAGAAATGACGGATGGGAACGCCCAGACTTTCTCTTTTGAGCCCATAACAATTGATTACAATGGCCTATCGGTCATTTCAGATATCGATGACACCCTAAAAGTCAGTAATGTAATTTCAAAGAAACAGCTTATCCGATCAACGTTTATCGACAAGTATCGGGTGATACCTGGAATGCCCAGTCTTCTTCGAGAGTATGAAAATGCAGGTGCCCACTTCCACTACGTGTCTGCTTCCCCCTGGCAATTGTGGCCGAGCCTGGAGCCGTTTATGGCAATGTATTACCCAAAAGGGCAGGTGCATTTAAGAGATTTTCCGACTGATATTTTTGAAAAAGACTTCTACAAATTCCTGTTCGGTCCATCCAAGGCGTATAAGACAAACGCAATAGAGAAACTGCTGACCCAGTACCCTGGCCATAAATTCATCTTGATAGGAGACACCGGTGAATGTGATCCGGAGATTTATGGGGAAATCACACGCAAGTATGGTTCACGCATTGAGGGCATCATTCTGAACAAGGTGCCAAAAACAAATTTCAGCGAAAGCAGATTGAAGGCAGCCTTTTCTGAACAGAACATCCAGAAACTAGAGCTGGTCGGAGAAGACGCAGTACCCGGCGAGCATGTATGTTCTCAATAGCATTGTGCTGTTTCGTCCGCATATCTGCACCAATGTCTGCCTGGGACCTAAAGCGGATGCCCAGAAAACAGCCCAGCCATTCCAACAACTCTATTGAACGGCACTTGTCACTTCAGGATCACATGCTAAGTGTCACGAAGTCATTCATGCCGTTCAACATGGCGTTGGGAGAAACAAGATATGACAACTCTATTGGCCGAGAGTGCTGCCATCATTTCTGATGTTCGTGTTTCAGAAGGCGACGCCGTGTCGGCAGAGACCGTTTTGATCGTGACAGAACTGATGAAGATGCAGCATGAAATCCGCGCAGGTTGCTCAGGGGGAGTCCAGAAGATCCATATTGCGGTGGGAGAGGAAGTTCTGAGCGGAACGCCATTGGTTACGCTGGCGCCCGGGGCGGCTGCGACGCAGGCACCGCAGGACACGCAATCTGATAGCCTGGATCTGTCCGAGTTCACTCAGCGCATGGATCTGCTGGAAGATACCGCCCGGCCAGACGACGTTGCCAAGCGTCACGCCAAGGGAGGGCGCACCGCCCGAGAGAACATCACCGACCTTTTTGATCCGGGCACATTTCAGGAGTACGGGGCCTTGGCTGTGGCTGCACAGAGAACGAAGCGCTCTTTGGACGAATTGCACAGCCGCACGCAGGGCGACGGGATCATCTGCGGAATTGGCGCGGTCGACGGCCGACGCGTCGCGGCGATGGCCGTCGACTACATGGTTCTCGCGGGCACGCAGGGTTACAATCATCACCGCAAAATGGACCGTCTGATCGAATTGGCGGCGCGTGAAGATCTGCCTATTGTTCTTTTCGCAGAAGGCGGCGGCGGTCGACCAAACGACTATGATGTCGCTCCGCTGATGTCAGCCTGGCTCAATGTCACGTCTTTCAGTCATTTCGCTGCCCATAGAGGCCCAAAGATCGGAATCGTGCACGGTTTCTGTTTTGCCGGAAACGCAGCACTTTTTGGCGTCTGCGATGTGCGTATTGCAACAGAAAACAGCTGGATTGGCATGGGCGGGCCTGCGATGATTGAAGGGGGTGGGCTCGGCAAGGTCGCACCGAATGAAATCGGCCCGTCGGAAACGCAGGTAAAAACGGGTCTGATCGACGTTTTAGTGGAAGATGAAGCGGCCGGGACTATGGCGGCCAAGCAGATCCTCGCATTGCACACCGGGCACACGCCGCCCGCAGCGGATATTGAGCGTGACGCAGACTTGTTGAA
>CAWUJF010000529.1:0-2975 GCA_963922405.1 uncultured Hyphomicrobiales bacterium
GATCGTCGTGAGAAGGCAATCATCTATCCACTGGTGGTGCTGGTCATTTTCTACGGGGTTTACCCAATGCCGATTTTCGAAGCGACAAATGTTTCCGTGGATAATCTGGTGACGAATTATCAGGCAGCGATAGAAGCCGCCAAATCAACAACGCAAGCTGGCCTTGCACAGTAAATAGATAAGAGAAAAGCATATGCTGGAATCATTGCAAGCATTAGCAGAAACACAGAGACTGGGCCTCTTGGGTCCAGAGTTTTGGCTTGCCGGCGGCGCATTGTTGTTGCTCATGGTAGGCGTTTTTTCCAGCAGCGAACGTGCCCTGTCACAGGTTACTGGTCTTTCTCTTGCAGTAATCGTTGCCGCAGCAGTATGGCTGTTCCTGGAAACCGATCGCGGCGAAGCCATGAATGGAACCTTCATCCTTGATGATTTTGCCTGGTTTATGAAACTGGTCACCCTGATTGGTTCAGGTCTTGCAATTATCATGTCAGTCAATTTCATGAAGCGCGAGGGTGTCCTCAATTTCGAGTATCCCATTCTGATTTTGACTGCCACCCTGGGCATGATGCTCATGATCTCGGCCAATGATCTGATAGCGCTCTATCTTGGATTGGAACTTCAGTCGCTCTCGCTTTATGTGCTTGCATCGATCAATCGTGACTCTGTTCGCTCTACTGAAGCTGGCTTGAAATACTTTGTTCTGGGTGCGCTT
Organism: uncultured Hyphomicrobiales bacterium; assembly: GCA_963922405.1. GTDB lineage: Bacteria > Pseudomonadota > Alphaproteobacteria > Rhizobiales > Rhizobiaceae > JAALLB01. The sequence goes on from CAWUJF010000529.1 coordinate 713, forward strand.
TCCTCAGGCATGCTGCTCTATGGTGCTTCCCTTATTTATGGCTTTACCGGTCACACGGATTTCGCTGGCATCGCCGAAGCAATGGCAGGAACCGGCCGCTCTCTGGGTCTGATTTTTGGCCTTGTATTCCTGATGGCTGGTATCGCATTCAAGATCTCCGCTGTGCCGTTCCATATGTGGACACCGGATGTGTACGAAGGTGCTCCATCACCTGTAACTGCCTTCTTTGCAGCGGCGCCAAAAATCGCCGCCATGGCCATGTTGATCCGGGTCGTTATCGGAGCGTTTGAGCCGATTACACCAGATTGGCAGCAAATCATTGCGTTCATCGCGATTGCATCGATGGCACTGGGCGCCTTCGCAGCAATCGGTCAAACAAACATCAAAAGACTGATGGCATATTCTTCAATCGGCCATATGGGATACGCTCTGGTCGGCCTGTCAGCAGGCACACAGTCCGGAGTGAACGGTGTGATCCTGTATATGACCATCTATATGGCGATGACTGTCGGTACCTTTGCGTGCATTATCGCGATGCGCAGAAAAGACGGCGCTGTTGAGGAAATCAAAGATCTCGCAGGTCTATCAACACGCAATCCATTGATGGCACTGCTCCTCACAATTTTGATGTTCTCTCTGGCAGGTATCCCGCCATTAGCCGGTTTCTTTGCCAAATACTTCGTGTTTGTGGCAGCCATTGAAGCGGAGCTGTATGCACTCGCCGTAATCGGTGTGCTGGCCAGTGTTGTTGGTGCATTCTATTACCTGCGGGTTATCAAAACCATATGGTTTGATGAGCCAGCTGATGAGTTTGTTCCCATGTCCGGTGAACTACGCGTTGTGCTCCTGATGAGTGGTCTATTTGTGACCTTCTATGTGGTCTTTGCCGGTTACCTCTCCGATGCAACAGCAACAGCGGCAGCATCCTTCTTTTGATTGGCATTGAGCTTAAACAAACTTCAGGAAACTATCGTCATCTGGCGCTCGATGAAGTGCATTCAACCAACGATACGTGCATGGAATACGGTCGTAACGGTGATGCGGGAAATCTTTGGGTTACAGCTCAGCGTCAGATAGCGGGCAAGGGCAGTCGATCCAGGTCCTGGACAAGCATGCCTGGCAATCTGTTCGCGTCACTTTTATTACGCTCCCCTTGCGAAGCAGAACATCTGGCAGAATTAACATTCGTTGCTGCAGTCGCTGCCAAACAGGCAGTTGAAGGATGTGTGGGCCAAACTGCAAAATGCGAACTGAAATGGCCAAATGACCTGATGGTCAATGGTTTGAAATGCGGTGGCATTCTTCTGGAAAGCCAGATGATTAAATCAGAAGTGCTGGTGGTGATTGGGATCGGTATCAACTGTGAGCATTTCCCGGAAGAAACACTTCATCCGTCCACCAGTCTCAAGGCTGCAAGATGCGAGGTTAAGGCGGAAGAATTGTTCCAAAAAATGGCTGAAACCACGGCAAACTGCATCGAAATCTGGGACCGCGGAGCTGGTTTCAATACCATTCGCAAGACCTGGCTCAAGAGTGCTTTTGGCATGGGACAAAATGCTACGGTGAATATACCTGGAAGAAATCCGGTGACTGGCATATTTACTGCTGTGGATGAGGCTGGCTATATGTTATTGAAAACTAAAGACGGGATTGAGCGGGTGTCTACCGCAGATATATTTTTCAACGACACTGCCAATAATAATCACTAGCGGCAGTGGGAGAGCAATTTGAGTAAAGAAGAACTGGTCTTCATTCCGCTGGGCGGCGTTGGAGAGATTGGCATGAACCTCGCACTGTACGGGTTTGGCGAGGAAAAGAGCCGTAAGTGGATCATGGTAGATGTGGGCGTGACCTTCCCGGGTCCCGAATTACCAGGTGTTGACCTCGTACTCCCAGACATTCGTTTTGCAGAAGACCTGGGTGAAGATCTGCTGGCAATTGTGATCACCCATGCCCACGAAGACCATTACGGAGCGCTTTTGAGCCTGTGGCCAAGACTTGAAGTGCCGGTTTATTGCACCGCGTTCACGGCAGGTATGTTGGAAGCCAAGGCGAACTACGAAGAAGAAGCCGTAGATCTGCCCCTGGAGATTTATCAGGCAGGAGATTTACTTGAAATCGGGCCGTTCGAGATAGAACCTGTTTATGTAACTCACTCAATTCCTGAGCCCATGTCTTTGGCAATCAAGACCCCGCTCGGAAGAATTATCCATACGGGAGACTGGAAACTGGATGAAGACCCGGCACTGGGAAAGAACTCAGA
>CAWUJF010000530.1:0-2974 GCA_963922405.1 uncultured Hyphomicrobiales bacterium
CGGTGAATTGCGGCTATTCAACTAAAGGTGGTTTAATGACCGCTAAGGGCCGTGAGTAATTTTGTAAGGAGAAAAGGGCAATCGCTTAATTCAACGGGCTTGTGTGTGGATGAGATATTGATCTGGCCCAATAACCGTGCGATGAGGGGTCAACTAGCCCCAGTATATATGTGATATCCCAATGCTGCGACTAGCCCGCAACTCTCAGAGAATTCAATTCACACGCATTAAGCAGTTCATGAAAGAAGATCTTCCCAACATTGATAGCGTCAATTTTCATCCGATTGACACAGAGCGCCTCTCCAGTGGAGAGAATTTTACCCATCCGGTTAGAGTGTTAATGCTATATGGATCATTGCGCAAAAGATCATTCTCACGCCTGATGAGCGAAGAAGCTGCTAGGGTGCTGCGCTCGTTTGGTGCAGAGGTCCGGATGTTTGACCCTACTGGTTTGCCTATCGTCGATGAAACCTCTCACGAGCATGAAAAGGTCAATGAGCTTCGCGAACTTTCGCTCTGGTCAGAAGCTCAAGTCTGGTGCTCTCCGGAACGACATGGTGCTATGAGTGGCCTTATGAAAACTCAGATCGATTGGCTTCCGCTCGCTCCCATCGGTGGTGTACGACCCACCCAGGGAAGAACGCTCGCTTTGATGCAGGTATGCGGCGGGTCGCAGAGTTTCAACGCTGTTAACCAGATGCGAATTCTTGGTCGCTGGATGAGGATGATCACAATACCAAACCAGTCTTCCGTAGCCAAAGCGTTTCTAGAGTTTGAAGATAATGGCCGTATGAAACCATCTCCCTACTACAATCGCATGGTTGACGTAATGGAGGAGCTTATGAAATTTTCCCTAATGACGCGTGGACATTCTGACTATTTGACCGATCGTTATTCTGAGCGTGTTGAGAGTGCCGAAAAACTGTCAAAGAGAGTGAATCAGAGCTCGATCTAAAGGGCTCCAAGACATTAATTAAAGATCTCATTCATGCGGAGTGTTTGCTTGTGAGATCCTTTGAAAATCTCGTGAGGGTTCAGCTGAATGACCGGTAAAGGCCGTAACTACAGACATTATTTCGCAATATGTGGAGTGTCACTGAAGTGTCATCGGCACGTCACACGCGTGTAAAAAACAAACTTGATTGTCCCCTGATTAAGAAATTCAAATGGTAGTCGGGCAACATGTTAAACGTCCAGGATGGGCAAGAGATTGGTCAAAAAGTACAGCTGGATGGCAGACCCGGACAGGAAATCCAACTGGATAAAATCACAAAAGCCTGGGGTGATACGGTTGCACTTAATAATGTTTCGCTAACAATTCCCGCGGGTTCATTTACCGCGCTTTTAGGTCCTTCTGGGTGTGGGAAGTCAACGGCACTTCGCCTGATATCCGGCCTGGAGGAAGTTACAACGGGCAACATTAGAATTGGAAACCAGGATGTTACCCACAATCCACCAGCAGCCCGCAACATTGCTATGGTTTTTCAATCTTATGCTTTGTTTCCCCATTTGAGTGTAGCTGAGAACATAATTTTTGGCCTCAGAGTACGAAAAGTTCCTCGCCCTCAAAGAGATAAAAAGCTGAAGCATGTGAGTGAAATGTTGGGCCTGTCCCTTCTACTTGATCGTAAACCGAGTCAACTTTCAGGTGGTCAACAACAGCGAGTAGCGTTGGGCAGAGCCATCGTGGCTGACAAATCCATTTTCTTAATGGATGAACCGCTTTCAAACCTAGATGCCAAACTGAGATCAGAGATGCGCGAAGAGATCCGAGATCTTCAACGAAGACTTGGCGTCACCATGGTCTATGTGACTCACGACCAGGTGGAAGCTGTCACTATGGCGGATCAAGTTGTGCTGATGAATCAGGGCACAATTGAGCAGGTTGCCTCTCCTAAAATGCTTTACGAGAAACCTGCAACGCAGTTTGCTGCCAAATTCATTGGCACTCCTCCGATGGTTACTTTCTCTCCTCATATTTTGACGAGCTCTAGCAAATCAGCTTCAAGCGGATTTGAAGAGCGATTGATCATGGGCATTAGACCGGAAGCGCTCACGCTGGCTGAGACAGGCCAAATAAAAGGCGGCGTTTCACGCGTTGAATATATGGGCGCCGACACGTTAGTTGATTGCAGTATTGATAGTGAAATTCTCACATGTCGATTGCCCGGGCATACAGATGTCAAAGTGGGTGAAACAATACAGCTGAAATTCAAGCCTCAAGATTTGCATGCATTCGATGCTACCACTGGCATCCGTATTGATGAACTTCCCGAAGAATTTGGATCGTTTCTAGACAATCCAATCGCGGCTCGAACGAGCCAAAAATCCAGAAAAAAAGCAAAGACTGCTTCCACGACCTGAAGGTGAACACTATGATTTCCAACTTACTAAAGACCGCCTCAGCTACAGCTATAGCCACTGTAATTTCAGTAAGCTCTGCCTTGGCTGTTGATCTAGAATTCTATTTCCCTGTTGCTGTGGGTGGCGCAGCCGCTGACACAATTGAGCAACTTACTGCTGATTATGTGAAAGCCAACCCTGATGTGAATATCAAGGCTATTTATGCTGGTTCCTATTCTGACGCCGGCACCAAAGCTCTAACTGCCGCGCGTGGTGGAAATCCACCACAATTGTCAGTTTTGTTGTCAACTCAGATGTTCACGCTTATCGATGAAGATGTAATCGTACCATTTGATGATTACGTCTCTGAAGAAGACAAGAAGAAGTGGATCGGCGGATTTTATCCTTCTTTTATGGAAAACAGTCAGACCGGTGGCAAGACATACGGCATTCCATTCCAGCGCTCTACCCCTGTCCTTTACTGGAATAAGGAAGCCTTTAAAGAAGCGGGCCTTGATCCAGAAAAAGCACCAGAGAACTGGGACCAGATGGTCGAGTATTCCAAAAAACTGACCAAAAAAGATACAAGTGGCAATATATCTCAATGGGGTGTTCGCATTCCAACATCCGG
>CAWUJF010000531.1:0-2973 GCA_963922405.1 uncultured Hyphomicrobiales bacterium
TGTCGCCTCTTCTATGAAAAGATTGACGATATCTTCGACAAATAAAGGTTCACCTTTATTGAATTTCTCTTGAATCCTAGTATTTAAGTCTCTGGCAAGTTGACCTGCCAACTCTCCACCAATCGCACCACCAGTGATTGCAGCGCTCAAGATAGTGCCTGCAGCAATCAAACCAGCACCTGTACTCAGCGGCTCTGGAAAAAGAGCAGCTATAAGAGCAGCAGCGAGTTTCCCGGCTACAATTCCCGACGCGGCACCCGCGGCAATGCCGGTAAATGAAGAAACTAAATCATTCTCAATTTTAACAAAATTTGGTGAATCTTTTTTTAGTTCTTGGGCAATTTCAAAAATGGACACGCTTACTTGAGCGACATCAGCTGCTGTTCCCAATACTCCAGCAGCAGCAAGTGCCTTGGCGTTTGTCACAAGATCTGTGAAAGTGTTCAGCCCAAGAAAATCTTTTTCAAGAAACTTATCTCGTAGTGCTAACGCTTGATCAAAATCATCCGGGATTGGGTAATTCGTAGCAAACTGACTATTTTCTCCAGTATTAAATCCATTCACTGCACCAACAATTTCATTAAAGCGAGCTTGAGTAAGGTTATAATCTGGATTGACTAGCAAGCTAAAAACAGAGGTTTGCGTATGGGTGCCTTTAAAATCCCCATCAAATGTTATTCTTGTTCTGCCATCTTCACCAATATAAGTATTTCTTAAAAAATCGAGATCCTGTGTAATAACTTCAAAGCTGTTGCCTGGATTTTCGGCCATATATTTTCGCGCCGACATATCCCACAATTCGGCTTTGTCTGGATTATTCTTCTTAAACCTTTTTCCGGCTGGATCGTATATAGCTTTTTCAGCGTCAGTTACTCGTGCGACTGTCGCAAGCCTTCCCTGAGCACTCAAGTCAGATCGCCATTGAGCAAATGTTGAAGCATTACTGCTGCCGAAACCACCGCTATTTCTAAGTTCCTCAAGAAAATCATCACTAATGAACACCTTATCTGCGCCATTGGTGAGTGCGTTCAAGCCGTCAAGCCCAGATAAATTCAGTATCCGTCCAACGTCGCTGACATCAATGAAGATAACCTGTTCACTCATTGCTAATCCCCCACATCATTAATGATTCTTCTCTCATGTACCGCCGCTAAATTTCTAACACCGTCAATAGTACGCACCGAGTCTGCCTCTCCTCTGAGGTAGGCTGTAACAATTCTCAAAGAGAGATCTACAACCAACTGATCAGCTTGGATTTTCTTTCTCATCGCAAACCAATTCTCAAAATCTGCACAAGTCTCAACCGCTTCTCGAGGTAATAGGCGTTCAAAATTTTCCTGATAGTTGCCAGGCATGTTTTCAAGCTGAGCTAACGTGACTTCACGCCATTGCCCAACCTTTTCAGCAGCTTCACGCAAGCAGTCGTATTTAATAAAAAGTTCCGCTAATTCAAAAATGTCGGAGAGCTTAATGCTGATTTCCAGACTACGACCGTTAAAAAATTCATAGCCTTCATCCGATTCATAAAATTCCTTCAGTTCTTCACGCCAACCAGTGATGTTTTCAATGTCAGCCATCACCAACTTCCCTTAAATTCTTTACAAACTCTTCTTCGAACAGTTTGCGCTCGGCAAAGGGAGAGACACATTCGAGGACGATGATGTTGTTACCAGATCGCCAATCAGTCAGTTCCAGTTCATAGGCTTCGGTTTCGATTTTTCGTTTGATCTCATCAGAAACTGCTGCCCAAGTAAGGAAGGCCACCGGCTGACCCTCTTTCGAGTAGAGCTTAAATTGCTGCAAGAGGATGGCGGCAAGTACTTTCGCTTCGAGTTCTTTTACTGGCGTATCAGCATAGGCCTTGTCCATGGTCATTAGCCAAACGGCAAGGCCAAAGGTGGTGCCAAATTGCTCCGGGCTCATCTTATTCTTGTTTAGTTTGGGCGGGTCTTTTGCCATTGTGTCATCGTGCTCCATTGTTACTGTTTGCGCTTGAGCTGTATCTCGCTCGCGCATTGCACGATGATCCCGCAATTTGCCCTGAAAATCCACGCCTGGAGTTCCCACACACCTAGTTAGTCCCTGTTTTATTGGAGTGAACTCAAACGCTATTTTTCAGAAAAGCTTAAGAGACCCACATACCCACTGATCACGACGATTTCACAGTTTTGTGAGTCTGTAAAGTTCTGAAATAAAAATGTGATCGAGTTATTTGTGGAATTACTATGAGCTATATTACAGACTTAGAATTTACCATCAAAACTCAACAAGCAGTTGTTACCCTTGTATCAGTAAATGACTATACTTTCGTCAGTGTGAAATTCAGATTGTTCTTGATCACACTTCTTCTAGTGTTTGTTTTGAGTTGTCCATCCAATATTAACTGCTGATCCCCACGAGTAAAAATGTTGGATTGACCATCAGAAACAAATCCAATCGCTTTGAGTGCATCCTTCATGGGATCAAAAACGGCATTTCGGTTGGATAAATGTGAGAGACCACTTACGCCATCAAACCGGAAAAAGCATTCGTTTGGCTTCTTCGAATATGGCAACCTTACAAAAGTAGCACGCAGTGTGTTTTTTCTATAGGTAACCGCATCGGTAAGGGGATCTTCACGCCTTACAATTTCTTTCGCTGCTATTTCAGCTTCAGGCAAAGGCCTTTCGAACATTGCCGAGTCACAGGTTGCTACTAATACATCCGCAACATCGGCATATACTGCCTGATACACCCTTCGATCACTATCGACAAAAACATTATCAGTGGAGCTGCAAGCAGCAACTAATCCTGCAGACAAAATGACAGCGTATTTCAAAGTCCTAAATTGCAAATCAAACATCCCACAACTTTTAAAATTCACTCCACTCACAGCTACATTCATATCAAACCGTTCTCATATGTCCATAACGACCACCAAGGTTGTGGAGGAAAAGATTTGAGCTGATACGATGGACTAGGTTGAACCCTTAA
>CAWUJF010000532.1:0-2966 GCA_963922405.1 uncultured Hyphomicrobiales bacterium
TTGCCGAATTTTATGTTCCTGAAGTTAATTTGCCGGAATTGATTGAAGCATTGGAAGACACAGCGGACTTGTCTTTCATTTCAACGTTTGAGGGTGAGTATGAACCCGGGCATCTTCTAGCAAACTCCGAAAAAATTGATGCTTATTTCAAGAAGCCGTCAGCCCTCGACATTATAACAGAGTTAGAACAATCCGATGGTGACTGGGAAGCGGAAGCGGCTAACCTTATCCGCAGAAATTGCCCGTTATCCGTTGCATGTGCCGTGGAATTGGTCCGTCAATCGCGCGATTTTTCAACAATTGAAGACGTTCTGGAGCTTGAATATCGCTTTACCTATCGCTCCATGTCTGACGGGGAGTTCATTGAAGGGATCCGTGCGCAGATAATTGACAAGGACCGTAAGCCGAACTGGGAAGTGCCTTCCCTTGAAGAATTGCCGCAAACCAAGATTGATGCGATGTTAGCAGAATTGGGCAGAGACAAACTGACGTTTTGAGATTTTAAGGGAGAGAAATTTATGGCTGCAGTTGGATTTATAGGTCTTGGAAATATGGGCCTGCCGATGGCGACCAATCTGGTAAAAGCTGGACACGAGGTTTTCGGGTATGATGCGGTACCAGCTGTGCTGGAAACAGCGAAAGAGGCTGGTATCAGTACCTGCGCTCTGGCATCAGATGCTGCCCACGAAGTGGAAGTCATCGTCACCATGCTCCCTAATGGGCAGATTGTTCACGCAGTCCTGCAAGAAATTCTGCCAGTTGCTCAAAAGGGTACATTGCTGATCGATTGCTCTACCATTGACGTGGATAGTGCGAGAAAATTTCATGAGTTGGCTGCATCCAATGATCTCGGATCGATTGATTGTCCCGTCTCTGGAGGAATTGGTGGCGCCACAGCTGGTACTTTAACTTTCATGGTCGGGGGATCCGAGGCTGACTACAAGAAGGCCGGTCCTTATCTCGATATTATGGGTGGCAAACAGGTCCATTGCGGTGAAGGTGGCGCCGGTCAGGCAGCGAAAATCTGTAACAATATGTTGCTGGCTACTACGATGATTGGCGTTGGTGAAGCGTTTTCCCTCGGCAAGAAACTGGGTCTTGAGGCACAGGCTCTGTTTGATGTGATGTCCACTTCTTCAGGATATTGCTGGTCAATAAACAACTATTGTCCAGTACCTGGAATTGGACCTGAGTCTCCTGCTGACAATGATTACAAGCCAGGCTTTGCATCTTCACTGATGATCAAGGATGCGGGTCTTGCTCAGGAAGCCGCTCAGAGTGTGGGTCAGGATACGCCACTTGGACAACATGCGCTTGAACTCTATCGCGCCTTTGCTGCTGAGACTGAAAGCGATCTGGATTTTTCAGGCATCATCACTTGGCTGGAAACAAAACAACGGGGTTAGTTATGACAGAACTGGTTTTATCCGAAAAACAGGGAAATGTGGGACTGATTACAATCAATCGGCCTGATGCGCTCAATGCGGTGAATGCAGAAGTAATGGACGGTATAATCTCGGCCGCCAAAGTTCTGGATGATGACGCTGAAGTGGGTTGCATCGTGATAACAGGCACTGGCAAATCCTTTGTGGCAGGCGCTGATATCAAGGAAATGCAGGAAAAGTCCTATATGGATATGTTTCTGGCAGACAGGCAGTCAGCCTGGGAGGGTTTTGCTGCCACCCGAACACCGATTATTGCAGCTGTTAACGGCTTTGCACTTGGTGGCGGTTGTGAGTTGGCAATGATGTGCGACATGATCTTTGCGTCTGAAAAGGCAAAATTCGGACAGCCGGAAATCAAGTTGGGTGTTACGCCCGGATGGGGTGGATCGCAGCGATTGACCCGGGCTGTGGGTAAAGCAAAGGCGATGGACCTCATATTGACGGGCCGCATGATGGATGCGGAGGAAGCTGAGAGATCCGGTCTTGTGGCAAGAATATACGCGCCTGAGGAGTTGCTTCCCGAAACCATGAAGGCAGCGGCGGAGATTGCTGAATATTCAATGCCATCACTGATGATCGCGAAAGAACAGATCAACAGGGCGTTTGAAACCACATTGAATGAAGGATTGCGGTTTGAACGGCGTACCTTCTATTCGCTGTTTGCAACAGAAGATCAAGGTGAAGGCATGGCTGCTTTCAGTGAAAAACGTAAGCCTGAATTCAAGAACAGATAAGAGTAGTATCGATGACAGATGTGTTGGCAGAACTAGAAGCAAGGCGTGCGCAGGCTAAACTAGGTGGCGGGCAAAAACGGATTGATGCCCAGCATGCGAAAGGGAAACTGACTGCGCGCGAGCGTATTGAACTCCTGCTGGATGAGGGCAGTTTTGAAGAGTACGACATGTTCGTTGCGCATAGATGTACCGAATTCGGCATGGAAGAGACTAAAATTCCTGGTGATGGTGTCATCACAGGATGGGGGACTGTAAACGGTCGAATGGTCTATGTTTACAGTCAGGATTTTACAGTCTTCGGCGGATCACTTTCTGAAACCCATGCCAAGAAGATTATCAAGATAATGGAAATGGCCATGAAAAATGGCGCGCCTGTCATCGGTATAAACGATTCCGGTGGTGCGCGTATTCAGGAAGGCGTTGCCTCTCTTGGCGGATATGCGGACGTGTTCCAGATGAACACGCTTGCTTCAGGTGTCATCCCGCAAATTTCGATGATCATGGGCCCTTGTGCCGGTGGTGCGGTCTACTCTCCTGCCATGACAGATTTCATTTTTATGGTGAGGGATACCTCCTACATGTTTGTGACAGGGCCGGATGTGGTCAAGACAGTCACAAACGAAATTGTTTCCGCTGAAGAACTGGGTGGTGCCAAAACCCATACATCTAAATCTTCTGTAGCTGATGATGCGTTTGACAATGATGTGGAAGCGCTGATCTCTTTGCGCCGTTTTATCGACTTCCTTCCGCTCAACAATCGTGAAAAACCTCCCGTCCGACCATTCTT
>CAWUJF010000533.1:0-2964 GCA_963922405.1 uncultured Hyphomicrobiales bacterium
CGCACTTGGACTGCGGAGGCCGAAGGTTCAAATCCTTCATCCCTGACCAGAATTTTTCGGCTGTAGCTCAGTTGGTAGAGCGCCTCGCTGTTAACGAGGATGTCGCAGGTTCGAACCCTGCCAGCCGAGCCAAAATTGGTTGCCCGTAGCTCAGTAGGTAGAGCTGCCGACTTTTAATCGGCGCGTCGTGGGTTCGATTCCCTCCGGGCAAACCAGAACAAAAAATAAACGTTTGCGGAGTAGCTTAACTGGCAGAGCGTCGGAATTTGACTCCGAAGGTTGCAGGTTCGACTCCTGCCTCCGCAACCAGGTCAAAAAGGAAAACAGGGCGAATGCCCGTGGGATTACAGGTCAGAGCGTCTTTCATTGTGAAAGAAGGTCGGGTGTTCAATTCATCCCTTCAATCGGTAGATTGCAAGTAGCTCAGTTATTATCTCACAACCAATTGTCGCCCGACCTATTTGGGATGCCTTGCAAATGTTTTTCGCAGGTGTCTTTGATAAACGTAAGAGAAGAAAATGACTGAAGAAAACAAAGAAAAACTCACCAGTGAATTGCTCACCTCCTGGGGTCATGTTCCAGGAAAGGCTTTTGGAGCAGCTCTTCGTGATGGTGCTGCTGCACTTGAGGAAGGCAAAACAATATCTGAAGTACGTGAGATGTTGGAGAGCTATAAACCTGCTCCGGTTATTCCTCTGGATACGAGTGGTGATAAGTCATTTCACGTCAACATTGAGGCTGATAGCCTCGATGAAGAAGAAAACATTGTTTCTGTAAAACATCACATGACGGAACTGATGCGCACTCCCACTATTGAGGCTGGCGCTATCATGCCTGACGCATGTCCCGCTGGGCCAGTTGGAACAATTCCGGTCGGCGGAGTTGTGGCTGCACGAAATGCTATCCACCCCGGTATGCACTCAGCTGACATTTGCTGTTCTGTGATGATTTCCAATCTTGGAAAGGCTGATCCGAAATCAGTTCTGGATGCCGCGCAGTCTGTTACCCATTTTGGGCCGGGCGGAAGGCGCCAGGGTCAAAGGTTCACTGTGAGCCAGAAGCTGGTGGACGGATTCAGAGAAAACCGCTTCCTGGCAAACCCCAAAATTCAGCGCATGATGCATGAGCATATGGGTACGCAGGGTGATGGTAATCATTTCCTGTTTGTGGGCAAATCTCGCAAGACGGGAGATACTTGTATTGTAACCCATCACGGATCCAGAGGACCGGGTGCCGGTCTGTACAAACTGGGTATGGATGTTGCCAACAAGTACCGGAAGAAACTTTCTCCCGATACTCTGAAGCAGAATGCCTGGATCCCGGCAGACTCAGAAGAAGGAATTGAATACTGGGAAGCATTGCAGATGGTCCGTAAGTGGACCAAGGCAAATCACACCGGTATTCATCAGGCTACTGTAGAAGCCGTTGGTGCTGATCTGGATGACCGTTACTGGAACGAGCATAATTTCGTCTTTAAGCGGGACGACCTTTTCTACCACGGAAAGGGTGCAACACCTGCATGGGATGATTTCGCTTCAGATGCTACCGGTCTGACGCTTATCCCGTTGAACATGTCCGAGCCTGTTCTCGTTGTGAAAGGAAAGGATGCTGACCATGGATTGGGTTTCAGTCCGCACGGAGCTGGGCGTAACTTCTCACGTTCCGAGCATAAGCGGCGTAACAGCCAGCTGACACCTGAAGAAATGTTGAAAATGGAAACCGATGGCCTCGATATCAGGTTTTTCGAAAACAAGATCGACATTTCAGAATTGCCATCCGGTTACAAAAACGCCGATTCAGTTGTGCGTCAGATTGATAAATTCGGACTTGCTGAGATCGAAGATTACATCGATCCGTACGGATGCATCATGGCCGGTGACATCGAACCGTTCTGGATGAACCGGAAAGAAAAAAGAAAGGGCGAGCGCAGGTAACTGCGCTTGCTGATTGCATTAATGTCACACCTCAAACCTTTCATCCCTTCCATTAGTGACGACATACGCGCTTCGGTCGAGACAGAGCTTTTGCAAATCGAGTCCGATCATGACGTTAAAATTGTCTTTGCAGTCGAAAGCGGCAGCAGGGCCTGGGGATTTCCATCTCCTGACAGCGATTATGACGTGCGGTTTGTTTATGCCCATAAACCGGACTGGTACTTGAGTATTCAGCCGGGACGGGATGTGATTGAACGCCCTATCAGTGACGAATTGGACATCAGCGGATGGGATATTAAGAAAGCGCTTTGGCTCCTTCTTAAACCCAATCCGGTAATGTTTGAATGGTTGTCCAGCCCGATTCGATACCGTTGGAGTGATCTTGATTGCCAAAGGTTGATAGAGTTTTCTAAGAAACCTGCCCACAGCTCTGCATGTTTATACCACTATCTGAATCTCGGAAAACGCCAGTTTGAACTGCACCTGGGTCAGGACAAAAAAATCAGACTTAAAAAATACTTCTATGTCCTGCGTCCGGCTCTTGCAATCAGATGGATGCGCCTCAGACCCCAGGACATACCACCGATGAACATTCAGGAACTGGCAGAGGGTCTTGATATCGAACCGGAGGTCACTGCAATCATAGGTGATTTGATAGAGCGAAAGGCAACCCTGAAAGAAACTGAAAGTTTCAACCGGATCCCGGAACTGGATCAATTGATTCAGCATGAATTCAATTGGGCTGAAAATGCAGAAAAGGAAAAATCAAAACATCATCTAAAGGATGAAGCTGACGAATTGTTCAGGGCAATAATAAAATCAATTCACTAATCAATTTCTTTGACCGACACACAAACCGATAGGTCTAGATTCAGGTCTTTCCAAAGATGTGAGCAGCAAACCCATTCATATTGACGCAGAAGGTGCGAACCATGCATACTCTCTTCAATGATTTGAGGACGTTAATATGCAGACAATGCGGGTTCATCTGAGAAAATCATTGGTTTTCCAACTTTTCCTAGCCTTCACA
>CAWUJF010000534.1:0-2960 GCA_963922405.1 uncultured Hyphomicrobiales bacterium
ACGACAAAAAACCCCTGCCTGCTCCAACCGGTGAGGTGCTGGATACACCAACCCCCTTATCAAGCAGCAAGTATGTTGCGCTCGCAGATGAGTATGTGCGCTTTTTTAACGGTGCCGCATTCCGTGTCACCCATAGGGCGAAGGTGGAGAAGTTTGCAAATATCGCCGTCAGTAACAAATCCCATTACGAGGCAGTAGGAGAGCCGTTGAAAATACCCTGGTGGTTTATTGCAGGCATACATCAACTGGAATCCACTTATAATTTCAAGGCGCATCTGCACAATGGTGACTCTTTGAAAAGCCGGACAATCCGCGTGCCTGCCGGAAGACCGGTTACGGGCTCGGCTCCATTCACCTGGGAGGAAAGTGCAAGGGATTCCCTGTCGTTCCAGAAACTTGATAACCTGAAAGACTGGTCACTGCCCCGGGCACTCTGGAGATGGGAGCGTTACAATGGTTTTGGATATCGCAAACGCGGTGTGCCCTCTCCCTATTTATGGAGTTTCTCCTCCATCTATCTCAGAGGCAAATACGTCAAAGACGGCAAGTTCGATGGCGGCGCCACTTCTGCCCAATGTGGAACAGCGGTCCTTCTAAAAGCGCTCATGGAAATGGGCGAAGTGGATCTTGAAACAGATGTGATTGCTGAACCTGGCACCGAGCCAGCAGATACTGCGGACCAGAACTCAACTGACCCCACACCGAATACTGATCAAGTGGCAACTTCTGGACATCCCTTTGAACAGTTCTTCATTGATAACCTTGGCGATATCAAACATTTCGGCTGGCGGGAATTCCTGTTCAAAGGCAACAGCCATGCAACCAATGGGTTGAATAGCGATCCTCCTGAAGACCTTTGGCCTCAGATTATTCCGGTAGCAAGGGTGCTGGATAAGTTGCGGGAAGAATTAAACGCCCCAATCCGGATCACAAGCGCATACCGGAACCAGGCTTACAATTCATCCCTTTCCGGTTCAGCTTCCCGCAGTCAGCATATGGCGTTCAGAGCCGTTGATTTTCAGGTGATCGGCAACGGCAATCCCGCAAGCTGGGCTGCAAAACTCAGGCAGTATCGAAACGACGGCCTGTTCTCTGGTGGTATCGGTGTCTACAATTCCTTTGTCCATGTGGATTCACGGGGAATAAATGCAGATTGGTAACTGATCGTTACAATAACAAACCCCCGCTGAATAAGCGGGGGTTTCCTCCATATTTCAATTAGTTATCAATGATCTTATTAAAATCTCTTCGAAAATTCACCGCATAGTTCATTTCATATTCAACGACCAGTACGGCTGCCTTTCTGGGTCGGGTATTCCTCGGATTTGCTCGGTTGCAAATCCGATTGCTTGGTGTCGTTTTCATCCTCTTTTCTTTCCATAATTCCGCTCGGACTAAGCCACACCGCAGGCGATGCTGACGCAGTCCACATGCCGATGATCCGTACCGCAACATCCACCCAGCACATTGAGGTTTGGCAGGACCTTTCTCAATTCCCGATACTGTTCACCCAGTTCGGCTGGATTGCCGTCATCAAGATCAATCGCATTGTCCAACTCCTCATGGCTCATCCGGGATGCATTTGCACGCAACCCCATGATCCGGCTCTTCCAATTGGCGTCTCCTGCCAATTCGGATGTGAAGTGATCGGGATGAGCACAATTGATCATGAAATAGGCAGGTGAACCACCCGTTTCCTGATCGACCTGCTCAATCGCTTCACCAAGGGGTTGGCCCGATGGAAGTTTACCATCCGTCTCCACTGTGAAGGAAAGCACTGCCGGCATATCAACCTGCTTGGCAGCAAGAGCAAATCCGATCGCTTCCTCCACATAGCAGATGGTAATGGCGGAGGTCATATCAGCACCAAACTCCTTGAACCAACGCACCTGCTCCGCGTGATAGTCTCGGGCTTCTTCAACGCTCATGAAGGTCTGTGGGTTATAACCATCATCCTGTGGCCCCACCCCACCATTGATCACAAAGGGAGAGTTTGGGTTCTCCAATTCTTCACGGAGCGAGATCGCACGTTCCAGACAGGTTTTATGCACGTCACGCAATGCTTCAGCGGAATAGCGTAGCTCATTGGCCCACCGGCTACTGGCACGCCATGTGGGTGTATCGAGCACAAATCCCTTGCGATCACGGATCGCAATCTCCGCATAACGCCTCAGATACCGGTCTATGGCATCGCTGCCATCTTCGCTGTTCATAAGTGGAAAGGCTGCAAACAGGGGCAACTCAAAACCATCATGAAAGATAAGGCAGGTTTCCAGACCACCATCGGTCAGAAACTGCTTTCCATTCAACTGGGGCAGATCATTTCTGTATTTCGCAATCATCAGAGTTTCCTTTCGAATGAGGCCTTGACGGCCCGCGCCCCTTTGAGTGAATTGTTTAATATTCTTTCTGGCCGGGCTTTTCATGTTCCGGTCATGGCAGTTGGTATAGGCCACCGTTCCGCTCGAAGCTTTTTGGAAACCTTTAGATAACCTTTAGATTTCGTGGATTTTTGCTATGTTTCAGTATGATTTACGCGTTCGATGAGTTTGAACTGGACACCGCAAAGGTGGAATTACGCTGCAATTGCAATCCTGTAGCAATAGAGCCGCAGGTCTTCGCTTTGCTGCACCTGCTGGTGGAAAACGCTCACCGAATGGTTTCGCGTGACGAAATTATCGAGACTGTCTGGAAAGGCCGCTTTATTTCAGAAGCAGCTGTAGCAAGCCGTATCAGCATGGCTCGTTCTGCCCTGGGTGATGATGGAAAACAACAGCGCTATATCAAGACGGTTCATGGACAAGGCCTCATTTTCAGGGGTCAGCTGAACTCAGCGGAAACTCCCGGCACTTCAATTCCATCCGCGCCGCCACCCAACAATCAGATGGTGCGCTTCTGCCAGGCCTCCGATGGGACACGCGTCGCCTGGGCCCGAGTTGGTAACGGACCACCTATTGTGA
>CAWUJF010000535.1:0-2945 GCA_963922405.1 uncultured Hyphomicrobiales bacterium
GAAGCTTCCAAGTCCGCTGAAGCGGTTCTTACGCTGAAGAAGTTCTTCCAGTGAAATATCTGCGCATGCGCGAATGCGAGACTCCAGCGCACCATCGTCCTTGGCATCACTCGCAGCCTGATCAAGCGCGCCAATCAGCGTTTTCAAAGCATCTTGTGGTGTGTCGAAATTAAAATGGGGCTCTTCCACATCATTTGCCGGTTCACCTGAGGTTTCCACAAACTGATGTAGATAGGCAGAAGCGGCAAAAACCGCCACATAGGCAGAAGCTTCCAGAAGTTTGCGATATTGGGTGGCTTCATCCCCTTCCAGTGAAGATGCGGAATTCTTGGCGCGCAGTGCATCAAGTCCGGTTTGTTTCGCAAACTCTTCCGCAACCGCTAAAGCCACAGCACTTGCACGCCGCGTCTTGTAAAGGATTGCATGCTGAATTGGTGATAGCATGCTGTCACTATCGTTAAGCGCGGCAAGTGTTTTCGAGAACTCCACTTCCCTTGAAGATTTCTGCCCGGCAGTAGAGATTGTCGATACAAAACGTCTTCGCGTTCCCGCCAATTCCACGTTTGATTTATTGTCTTTTGCTTCAAGCAAAACCAGGCGCGTGATAAGCGATTGCGCGGTAGTAAGATGCTTTTCGATATCCTTCTCATCGATTGTCGTTAGTCCGGTATCCATCTCACATATTCCTTAAAACATGCCCGTCAGAAATGACGTGCTTTTGGTATCCATCAAAAATTTCCTGTTCCTGACCAGAAGCGTAAATGGCCTGATATGCCTCATGCGGAACAATTGCGTGGCGCTCGTAAGAACTCACACCCATACGAACACTATCGAGATCATTGGTATCAATAAAAAACTCTTCCCGTGGTGGCTGGCTGCTCCATAAGCCCCATTTCGCTGGGGTTTCGTTGATCGAATAAACCTCCTGAAGCGTCCAGGTCATGAGCCATGCATTTTCAGGATTTCTAACTCGTGCAAGGATCTGATCCACTTTCTCACCATGGCGTGTAAATGCGGAATGGTAGAAAGGTCCCAGTACGAAACGACGTAGTTGCTTGGGATGCAGATGGTCAAAATCATGATCAAGATTGGTGGCAATGGTGGTTGGCATAAGGCTGTAAGCAGAATTTTTCTCACAGAACTCATCAAACTGCACAGCAAGATCGGGATTCAACAGACCCTCGACAGGAAGTTTGATATTCACCTCACGATTTAACTTGCCGCTGGAACTCACCAGGATCTTGTTGATATCAGGTGATGAGTCCTCAATCGTCGCCATGTAAATCAGCGGTACATTGGCTGACCCATCATAGTAGCCC
Source organism: uncultured Hyphomicrobiales bacterium (assembly GCA_963922405.1). Taxonomy (GTDB): domain Bacteria; phylum Pseudomonadota; class Alphaproteobacteria; order Rhizobiales; family Rhizobiaceae; genus JAALLB01. The sequence goes on from CAWUJF010000535.1 coordinate 1,320, forward strand.
CAGTGAACCACATAAAAAGGACGCTTAGTCTTTGGATTCACTGATACTTTCACCGTTTTAGGCAATACGAGAGGAGCAAAATGACTCCCAGCTTGTACCAGTTCCAGATAATGGCGTTCTGCCATTTGTTTTTGTAGATCTACCGGGAAAGTGCGTTGGGTTAGAATATGATCCACCATCGCTTTTCGGATCACATCTGGATCTCTTAAAGCAGACAGTCTTTGTTCCGCGTCTTTACTATCGTTTTGCAGATCAAGCACATTCTGAAATGCTGGAAAACCACTCTCCGTCTGTGAAATTCGAAACTTATTTTGAAATGTTACTTTGCTTTCCCAGCTATCAAGGGAGTCGTGCATCAGCGTCAGATATTCACTGATGACTGACGCAATAAGGTGATGTTTTTGGGCTGGAGACTGTTCGTCTCTGAGATAGGTATCCAGCCCATCCAGTGCATTACCCAGAGACGAAAAGTACTTTTGCGTCTGGGAAGTATTAGGATTAGTCATTAACGTCTTGTTTCCGCGCCTTAACCCACATATGCACCGGCGTCATGCTTCTTCATAACGTCATCAAACCTGCGTGCAAATGCATCATCTGCCAGCTTTTTACGACGCTGGATATCAGCTGTTGAAGCCATGTTTTTCTCATGCATTTCCAACAGATCACCGATGTGCGATTGGGCTGCAGCACCAATACCTGCCATGGTTTCCTCAGCAGCTGTATCAACTTGATTACCAAGCGTATTGATCTTGTGCGCCACATCCTGCTGAGCAGCAGTTTTCAAGGAATCCTCAAGGGCTTTATAGAGAACAATTCGCTGTTCAGTATCAATTGTGAGCTTATTGATAAGCGTCTGCTGTGCAGCCAACTGATTATTCAAGGAGTCCACAAAGGTCTGGAACATCGAAGTGTACCTTTCCAGCGTCTGGCTTTCCGCCAAAAGCTCCTGCTCCTTAGCCTGCGCCTGATTATACTCAGTCGCCATCTCAGAACGTTTGCCTTCCAGTTCGGTTCTTGTTTTTGAGTCCGTCGCAGCAGAAATCTGATTTTCGATATCCATCAACATCGGGTTCAATTCTTCGATGCGTTTCTGGGTTGCTTCAAGGGAAACCATTGTACCTTTTCTACGTTCAATGACCTGACGCAGCGAATTTTCGGAACTCTCATATCTGGAGTCGAGCACATCCTTTTGCGATTGCAGAATACCGACAATTCTGTCTGATTTGCCAAGCAGTTCCTGAAGGTTTCCAGCAAGCGACATGTTCCGCACCCGGTCGGAACGCATACGCTGCATTCTCTGTTTAGAGAAAATACCGACAAATTTTTCCCAGCCAGTGTAACTCTTCATGCTTTCGAATTCTGATCCGAAAATATTGGTTGCATCTTCCAGGCCAATAATAAGGTCAGCAATATTGCCTTCCATTACTTTCTGCTGTGAAAGAATATCCTGAATGCGGGCATTTTCTATGTCAAAATCGGTCTGTCCGATTGTGTCTGTTTTCGCGAATTCGTCCAAAACCTTGCCGCTCTGGTCAAGTTTCTCCCGCATTTCCTCCACAGACTGCCGTGTTTTTTCTATTTCAGCATCAAATTTCTGCAAACCCGCCATCAAATTCCTCCGTTTCA
>CAWUJF010000536.1:0-2941 GCA_963922405.1 uncultured Hyphomicrobiales bacterium
AAAGTTTATCTTTTATGCAACATATCTGTCAGAAAAAATTGGATATGCGCGATACATAACCATTTTCAGACATTTGCAGAAACATCCTGAAAATCGCTTCCATCCAATTTTCAAGTGGTTTGAGGAATGGTGCAATGACGAGTTTCGTCATGGTGAAGCTTTTTCACTTCTCATGCGTGCCGATCCAAAATTGTTATCCGGCAGGAACAAACTGTGGATCAGGTTCTTCCTTTGTGCGGTTTATGCGACCATGTATGCGCGTGATCATGCAAGACCAGAATTCCATAAGGCTCTTGGCATCGACATCGATGATTATGATTACCGGGTTTTCCATGTAACTAACGAAATTTCGAAGCAGTGTTTCCCATTGCAGCTCGACATTGACAGTCCAGCGTTCAGAAAAGCTATGTGCAAATTGAGAGATATTTCCATGGCAATGGACGCAGCTCATAAACAGGGTGGGATCCTGGGTCGAGTGAAAAAAGCCTATCTGGGAATGGCAGCTGCCAAGAATTTCATTCAGCTCTACATGGTTCCGGTGAAAAAGAACGAGATACCAGAAACAAGCCGCCTACAACCGGTCTGGTAGAAAGATGAAGATGTGACTTCGGCGCTAGTAACAATCGTTTTTGTGGTTTTTGTCTGGTGGGCTTCCACCGGGGCTGTTCTTTGGCTGGCTCAGGCCGTCAAGCAACAGATTTATACAAGGCTAATTATCATGACGATTGTATGCGCACTTGGTTTTGCCGGAGTCATAATTGCCAGTGCTAACGCTGGAATATGGTCGGTTTATTTGGCCTTTGTCTCGGCTATCTGTATCTGGGCATGGGTAGAATATACATTATTGTCGGGGTTGATCACTGGCAGTCAACTCCAACCGTGCCCTCCAAGCATCACAGAAGCCAAACGTTTCTGGCTGGCCTTCAGGACAATCTGCCATCACGAGTATGTGCTGCTAGCAACGATGGTGATACTTGCATTTCTTGATACGACTGCTGGAAGTGGCATGGCGATAAAAACGTTTGCGCTTTTATGGCTCATGCGCCTAGGTGCTAAATTGAGCATTTTCTCGGGCGCCCCCAAACTGTCAACAAACATGATGCCGGAGCGCCTGGCTTATATGAAGACCTATTTCCGGCAAGACCGTATTGGTATCGGGTTTTGGTTATCGATAATTTGCTGTTCGGCGTTTCTCTTAGCAGGATTATATGCGCTGGCGACGATGGAATACTCAGAGGTGGCTCAAACACAGATTATCATTCTAGTCACCCTTGTTAGTCTCGCATTACTTGAGCACTTGTTCATGATTATTCCGTTTGCAGAAAGCGGATTGTGGCGTTGGGCAATGCCGAAAAGTAGAAAAACTAGGTCAATTAAAAACGGATGAAAATCCGGTAAAGATAAATTTCAGGGAGTTTAAAATGGACTTTGAAAAATATTTTGAAAAAGAATTAGACGGCCTGAAAGCGTCGGGAAATTACCGTGTATTTGCCGACCTTGAGCGCCATCGTGGACAGTTTCCCAAGGCAAAGCGCTATCATGATGAGGGTACCAGTGATGTGACGGTGTGGTGCTCGAATGATTATTTGGGAATGGGCCAGCACCCATTAACGTTGACGGCGATGAAGGAAGCCATCGACAAATGCGGAGCTGGCGCTGGTGGAACGCGCAATATTTCAGGTACCAACCATTATCACATCAAGCTGGAACATGAGCTCGCTGATCTTCACAACAAAGAATCAGCCTTGTTGCTCACGTCAGGCTATGTGGCAAACTGGGCAGCTCTATCCACCTTGGCCTCCAGACTGCCAAATGCTTTGATCCTTTCTGATGCTGATAATCATGCTTCAATGATTGAAGGTATCCGACATAGCCGGGCTAACAAGGTAATCTGGCGTCACAACGATGTGGAAGATCTGGCCAAGAAGCTTGCTGATGCCGATCCTGAAGCGGCAAAAATCATAGCATTTGAATCTGTGTATTCCATGGATGGTGATATCTCACCCATCAAAGAAATCTGTGATGTGGCTGACCAATATGGTGCAATGACTTATCTCGATGAGGTGCATGCAGTTGGTCTTTACGGCCCCAGGGGCGGCGGCATCGCAGAGCGCGAAGGCTTGATGGATCGGGTGACCTTGATCCAGGGAACGCTCGGTAAAGCGTTTGGCGTCATGGGTGGTTATATCAGTGGAACGTCAAATCTGATCGACTTTGTTCGTTCTTTTGCGTCAGGGTTTATATTCTCAACCGCACTACCGCCTGCTTTGGCAGCGGGTGCTGCAGCTTCTATCAGACACTTAAAAGTTAGTGAGATCGAACGTCAGAAGCAACAAAGGAACGTGCGACTGCTTCGTGACCGGCTTGATCGGGAGGGTGTGCCACATATGCATAATGCGAGCCACATCGTACCGGTTGTTGTTGGAGATCCAGTAAAGTGCAAGTTCATCACTGATCTGCTATTGGAGAATTATCAGATCTATGTGCAACCGATTAACTATCCAACGGTTCCAAAGGGAACTGAGCGTTTACGAATTACGCCATCCCCTGTACATTCGGAAGCCGATATAGACCATTTGGTGGGTGCATTATCAGAATTGTGGTCCCAGTGCGCACTTTCACGGGCGGTTGCCTAGGAGATTGAAATGAATACGCTTGATGACATCATTTGCCTGACGCCAGATGCAGACGATGAACTGCGTGCGTGGAATTCAGAGTCAGCTCAGATAGTTGAATCTGATCCTCCTATTATTATCCCGGGAATAGCTGAAGACGGAAGCTTTTATCCAGTTGAAAAAATCAGGGCACATTTGGAAGGGCGCTATCATCTGGCACTTTCAGTCTTTGTTTTTGATGGTGATGAATTGTTGATCCAGAAAAGGGCGAAGGAAAAATACCACTGCGGTGGTCAGTGGGCAAATACCTGCTGCACCCATCCTCA
>CAWUJF010000537.1:0-2936 GCA_963922405.1 uncultured Hyphomicrobiales bacterium
CACCCTTTACTTCCGGAAACCCCGCAGTATTGGGAGCAGTCTCTTCTTGATGTTTCAATGCCTCAGACAGTGTTTTATGCTCTACTCCATTATGGGCAAAGCCCGAGCTCACAGTAGAACTCGCAAGTAAGCCTGCAGCAACGAATGTGCTCAGTACATAACGCATTGTATTTGATCCGTAGTTTCTAAGTATTATTGATTTTCAGCTCGATACTTTTCATCTGCCTCGTGCCCAAGGCCAAAATAACCGGTAGCATCAATTTGCTTCTGCACTCTGGGATCTCTACGGAACCAGGGACCTTTTCCCTCAGCAACATCAGGATTGCGTTCAGCCCATTTGCCTGTCCAAAGATTAGCCTTGTTCCATTCAGCAGCACCCTCTTCTCGGATGAACTGAAGCATGTAGAATTTGGCGTCTGATTGCTCCTGCTCACCGACCAGAATACCGTCCACATCAACCTTTTTGTTGCAATAAGGCAGCAGATCCTCAGCCGCACCATTGAACGAGAATTGCCCGTTCTTCAGCACAAATATAAGTTGGTTGTCAGCATCCCTCAGAATTCCTAACTGGCGCGCACCATTGCCGCAATTGTCTGTGCATTCACCCGCAACCTCGCATAGAACATCAACAACCTTGCCTGAAAAGAGGGCTTTTTCTTCCTCTTCAAAACCAAATTCCTTGGCTTTACTGCCTTCAGAGAACTTTTCCGCGATAGCCGGTGACATTACAAAAAAGCTTGTAGCTACAGCTGAAAGAAGGAATCCGGAAAACTTATGAACTATATGCATCTTAATTTACCTCACTTCTTTTTTGGGAAAGAAAACGGTGGCACAGGTCCATAGTCTTCGTGATTGAGATTGGTAATGCCGTCATTGGCGATAACATCACTGACCACGAGATAGTTCACACCATCGCGTACATAATGCATTCCTTTTGCAGTGATGACATCTGACTGGATTTCCATAATTGTGTCAGTTTGAGCTATGGCATCTTCACCCTTTAGCTTCAAAACCATATAGACCTGACCGTCTTCGGCTAATACACCAACCGGAATTCCACCAGCCGCACACCAAAGGGCACAGGTATGGTGGGCAGTTCCAATAACAGCGTCCTGACCTCCCATAACACCCGAGTAATAGCACCAGGTGTCAATAATTTCACCTTTGATTTCAACTGCCTTTGCATCTGCCGCAGCATTTGCGGAAGTGGGCATTGCGGAAATGGAGGCCATCATCAAGGCCAGCATTCCAATAGCCTTACTAATTCGCTTCATTTAACTTCCTCCATTTTGGATCACCAACAAATATTTCTAAAACTCTATTTCAGCACCCATTGACTTATCAAGACGAATTAATTCACGTTGCTGTTATGGATTACTGATTTTCGAGAATGAAAAATGACTGATCATGATGACCGTATTGTGAAGCTGGAAGAGGAACTTGCCCATTTACGCGTGACAAATGAGGAGCTGTCAGCCGAAACCCTTTCACAATGGAAACAGATCGAAGCACTGCAAAAAACCGTAATGCATCTGGAAAACAGGTTTTCAGCTGTTGAAGATCAATTGGAAGAAAAACCAGAAGACACACGGCCACCGCACTGGTGAGAATTGAAATTCATCAATGGAAACAATAGCATCCCTAACCGCAAAACATGCAAACGATGGAGCTTTAGCCTGGATAGGTATCAGGCCGGCCAGACGCGAGCCTGTAATTGCTCGTGACGCAGTGACTTTGAATAAAGCAGGCCTTGAAGGTGACCATTATCAAAAAGAAGGCAAACGGACAGTCACACTTATCCAGGAAGAGCATTTGAGTGTGATTGCCGCGTTGCTTGGCCTAAATGCCGTCAAACCTGAACAATTGCGACGGAATTTTGTGATCAGAGGCATCAATCTAATCGGTTTGAAAAGCCGCCAGTTTGAAATTGGAGATGCCATACTGGAGGGAACAGGAATATGTGCACCATGCTCAAGAATGGAAGAAGCCTTTGGTTATGGAGGCTATACCGCCGTTCGGGGGCACGGCGGCATCACTGCGCGCGTTATTAAGCCGGGTCAGATAAAGATCGGAGACACCGTCTCTGCGATTAAATAATATCCGAGATTCCTTTGCATTCTCGATTACCTATATGTAAAAGTCTGTCGAATGTTACACCAATGAAACTCGGTTACTCTGCAAGTTGTCAGTCATATCCAACAATAGTTTTTCACAAAACGAATCCTGGTCAATCCTAAAGCGCGTCGCTTCTGACAACCGTACTCGTTACACCGCGCAATACCGGACCGCAATTCTATTGCTTGCCGCTGTTGCGGGCAGCACCGCCTTCGTTGCCTACATTGTCAAAGACATAACCAACGAAGTCTTTGTCCAGCAAAACCTGGATGCGGCAATTTACATAGCGATTTCCATCTTCGCGGTTTTCACGATTAGGGGTTTTGCCACTTACGGGTATTTGTACGTGCTCGGCAAAATCGGGAACAATATTGTTGCGCGCTATCAAAGGCGCGTTTTCGACCACCTGTTAAAACTCGGCGTGATTTTTCACAAATCCAACCGATCTGCCTACATTGTGGGACAAATAAACCAGAACATTATAGGAATGCGCACGCTTCTCAATGATGTGATTATTGTGGCTATTCGTGATTTGCTGACGCTGATCTTCCTCATAGGCGTTATGATCATTCAGGACTGGCACATGACCCTGGTGTCTTTATCGGTTCTACCACTGATTGCTTTCATCATGTCACGGTATGTGAGGCGAATGCGCAAAGCAGCCAAACAGGAAGTAGACCTCAATGCGCGGGTAACATCCTCCTTGGTAGAAAACTCCCAGGGAATGGAGATTGTTAAAGCCTTTACAATGGAAGATCAGATGATTGAAAAAATGTATCATCTGACGGAGCAAGCTGAAAAACGCTCAAACCGGATCATAC
>CAWUJF010000538.1:0-2936 GCA_963922405.1 uncultured Hyphomicrobiales bacterium
TGCGCCTCTGAACGAAGAATTTGGTGAAGCCATTGGTGCTGATGCATACTGCCGTGATGCGGCTGTTGCTGTGGAAACAGCAAAAGAGTTTATGGCGCGTAAGCACAATCAGGCAGCAGCTGGCTAACACCTGTTGCTCTTGATTGAAAACTGAAGGCGCCTCGGGCGCCTTTTTATTTGATAACAATATGTTATCAGGTTTTATTGAAGTGATGTATGAGAAGCAAAATTTTATGCTGGATGAAAAACCCACATCAACACTCAGGGTTATTGCTTGCGGAATGATCGCACGTGAAGTGATGGCTGTAAACAAGCAGCTTGGCTTTGATCATATTGACCTCAAATGCTTACCTGCGTCATTCCATCATCACCCTGAACGTATCGCCCCCGCAATGGATATTGCGATTCAAAGAGCCCGCAAAGATGGTTACGAGAATATCTTTGTAGGTTATGCAGATTGTGGCACTGGAGGTGAGTTGGACAAGGTGTGCGAGAAGCATGGTGTTGAGCGTATCGAAGGCCCTCACTGTTTCTCATTCTATATGGGAAATCAGACGTTTTCTGACGCTGACGGCGATTTTCTAACCACATTCTTCATCACCGATTTTCTTGCACGTCACTTTGATACATTCATGAAAAAACCGCTGGGGATGGATAGACATCCCGAACTTGTGGAGATGTATTTCGGTAACTATACACGGGCTTTGTATCTAGCACAGACAGAAGATCCCGAACTTCAGCAAAAGGCAAAGGAAGCTGCTGAGTTCATGGGGTTAGCTTACGAGTATAAGTTCACAGGCTACGGCGATTTATCCGAAGCACTGAAACAGCTAACAGACTGAAATTACTGTTGAACTTCCGCTAACTGGGCACCCTCTTCCCGTAGTAGCGACCTTGGTTTCCTTTGCCAGGCATCAACTCCCTTGGAACCAATCTCAAAACCCGCTGCATAGATACTATTCATGCGAACTGGATCGAAATTCAAAGACTGTTGAGGAACCGGAAACGAATCCGGAATAGACGTAATATAGAACTCAGTATTATTTATCTTGGCACGCGAATATTGCCGAAAAATAGTATCTGACTGAATTTCCCTCATCAGTTCAAAAATCGTTTTCTGGGCAATACTGGCAAGGTTGGGTTTTACGGGCACAGATGCATTGAAACGTTTGGTCGTGCCATTGGTGACCATGTAGAGGCTCTTTTTGCTGGCACGAGACTGCGCCATAAAGTTCGCATATAATACGGGCTCCTTTACACCACCATCCACATGCGCCTGTCGCAACTGAACGCCTCTTTTGGGTTTGATATACACCGGCTGGAAAAACCCCGGAACTGCTGCTGATGCACGCAGTATTTTCTGGAAATGTTGTAATGGGTTTGATCTTCCACCAAGAGCAATCTTGCCCATATCCCAGATAACGAGTTGTCCTGCATCAAGGTTCGTGGTGGCCACGTAAAGGCGCCTGCCTTTTTGATGTTCAACAGCGATCTTGGCAAGCATTTCGTTCGTAACATGCCGTTCGATCTGCTCCTTCAACGGTCCATTATCATAAAGACTGTCACCAAAGACACCACCCAGGCCACGACTGCGGAAAATACTGTCATTCGTCTGTGTTGTGTATACTTCCTGTGCGAGCCCATCATATTCCGGCCCTAAAAATGCAAGCACTGCTAACAATGATCCGGTTGAAACACCCGTTACAACGTCGAATTTGGGCCTTGTTCCGCTTTTCGTCCAGCCAGCCATTACCCCGGCACCAAATGCGCCATCTGCACCACCTGCTGAAAGTGCTAACACGGTATGATGATTATCGTCATCGATTTGTGTGGCCGTAGGCAATTGAGGGCCTATTGGATCGATCGCCTCAGTGGGAACAAGCGTACGTATTTCCACGTTCTCTTGCGGACGGGATGCGCAAGCTGCAATTACCGCAAGGCAACTCACAGCAATCAGCTTTGTTTTAAAAACTGATTTTATTGTCTTTTTCCCGGAAAATCGCATCAGCTCCCCTGTTTTCCCGCTCCGATGTCCGCTACATAACAACATTATAACTTAGCCAATGGCAGGTTGATAGAACGCCAAACCAATAGATTAATAAATGGTTAACGGGATATTGTGAAGAAGGTTTGAATTTCACAAATGACATTAAACCCTGCTAAATACTTTGAAGCGAGTCAAAAACTCGATTTTGGCCATGTTGGTATTTCAAAAGAAGAAATCATTGATTTCGCTACACAATTCGACCCCATCTACTTTCATCTTGATGAGGAAGCAGCAAAGTCATCCATGCTTGGCGGGCTGGCGGCCTCTGGATTTCATACCTGTGCACTGACACACAGGATGGTCAGTGATGCATATTTGTCACGTTTCGAGCTGCTTCAACCACCAAAATACGGTGATTGCAAATGGCTTTTACCCGTGAGACCGGCTGATACCCTGGGTGGATGTTCAACTATTGTGGACACATTGCCCTCAGAAGATTGGCCAGGTGCTGTCATTGTTCAAATACGCCACGAGGTAAGCAATCAAAAGCAGGAGAAAGTAGCACTTCTGGACGCCGAATACATACTAGGAACCAAAAAGGGGTCAGCCGCAAGTGAATGAGACCCCGGAATTTCTGGTGCCTGGCAGGAAAATGGTTATTGGCAGCTACACCTTCAGTGAGCAGGAAATCGTCGATTTTTGTCGGACCTTTGATCCGGAAAGACTGGCCGCTGAGCCAATTCAAGCGACGCATTGGCATGTGACGTCAATCTGGATGAGACTGCAAAGATCACATGTGGCCAGACAAATTGAAGCCATCAAAAAAGCGGGCACCACAATCCCACAATTTGGCCCTTCACCGGGCATGACCGAGATGATTTGGCCAGAAGATGTACTTCCAGGTGATGAGGTCACCTATACAAATGAAATTCTTTCTGCGCGCACAAGC
>CAWUJF010000539.1:0-2927 GCA_963922405.1 uncultured Hyphomicrobiales bacterium
TGAAAAACACGTTATTCTTCAAGAGATTGGTGCCGCAGTCGACAATCCGGACGATCTTGTTTTTGATCATTTCCAAAACACCGCTTTTGGTAACCAACCAATTGGCAGACCGATTTTGGGAACGCCAGAAACGGTTTCAGGATTTACCGCTGATCAGATCCGGTCTTATCTTTCAGAACATTATCATGGCCCGAACATGGTTCTTTCCGCCGCAGGCGCTGTTGACCATGATGAATTGGTGAAACAGGCGGAGCAGACATTTGCATCGTTCCAGAATTCACCTGCTGAAGAAGCAAGTGAAGCCTCTTACCTGGGTGGTGAATACCTGCTGGAAGAAGATTTCCAGGAAGCACAATTGATCCTCGGATTTGAGGGACGTGCCTACCATGTGAAAGACTTTTACGCGTCACAGCTGCTGGCCATGATTTTGGGTGGTGGAATGTCATCGCGTCTCTTCCAGGAAGTCCGTGAACGTCATGGTCTTTGCTATTCCATTTCTTCGTTCCACTGGGGCTTTTCTGACACCGGTGTATTCGGTGTCCATGCAGCAACTGGACCGGAAGATTTGCAGGAACTGACCAAACTCATCCTGCAGGAATTGCAACGTTGTGCTGAAGACATTCGCCAGGATGAACTGGACCGCGCCCGTGCGCAAATCCGGTCAGGCCTTTTGATGGCTATGGAGAGCCCGGCATCAAGAGCGGGTCAAATCGCTCGCCAGATTCTTCTGTTCGGTAGACCTATCCCCAACGAAGAATTGATGGAGCGCCTGGATGCACTTTCTGTCGCGCGGGTACGCGATCTGGCTGGCAGGATTTTCCATGAAAGCATCCCGACACTCACAGCTGTCGGGCCTGTTAATAACATGCCTGGACTCGATGAAATTAAGAGCACGCTCGGCATAGAAAGACGCGCGGCCGCCGAATAGGTTTGTGATGCAGCTTCGATTGCTTTCCAGATTACTCAATCCGCAGATTCCAATTCCGGCGACCAATCTTGTTCTGCGTGCTCCAGCCATCGGCGATTTTGAGCAATGGCAGAAACTGCGCAACGAAAGTAAACTGTTTCTCACCCCCTGGGAGCCTCGCTGGCCCAGTGATGATCTGACAAAAGTGGGTTTCCAACGCCGTCTGAGAGCTTACGCAAAACAACGACAAAGCGGTTGGGGTAGAACATATTTTCTTTTTGATAATCAAAGCGATACTTTGCTTGGCGGCATAAGCCTTACCCATATCACTTACGGCATATCACGCAGTGCCAACTTAGGCTACTGGATGGGCGTTCACCATGCAGGCAAGGGGTATATGAAGTCAACTGTACCGGCGATTTTGGAGTATGCATTTAACGATCTTGGTCTTAACCGGATTCAGGCGGGATGTTTGCCCTCTAACGAGCGTTCCATTCATCTCCTCAAGAGTAGCGGTTTTCTCGAAGAAGGTTATGCAAGAGAATACCTGGAAATCAACGGAACTCCTGAAGATCACGTAATTTTTGCTGCCGTGAAGGCAGATCATCAACAGCATTAGTTGTCTTAAGACGTGGAAAAGACATTTTAGCTGGATATCACCACCTCAAATGTAGTAAGAAGGTGTGGTTTAGATACTGAAATGTATGCTGAACTTGTACGGGGTGGTGTTTTGGGTAGAGCCTTTGGAAATAAGAGGGGTATGCTAGGGTTTTTAATCTCCTGCATACTTTTGCTTTGTGCCACCGTTCAGTCCTTAGCCTTGGAGCCAGTAAGTGTTTCCGTCGATGATATCGCGCTCGATATCACCAGCGCGATAGACTATGAACGCGTAGCAAATGGCAGCCTGAAGAAATCAACTGCACCGGATGCGGAAGGCATCGTCCGACGCGTGGAAATCCGTTCTCGCCGCGGCAATGGTGTTTCCCATTGGGCGGTTTTTGCTCTTGCCAACACCAGTGATGAACAGATCGACCGGCTAATCGTTGCTCCCCATTATCGAATGGCTGGCTCGCAATTGATCTGGCCTGATCTTGATCGCGTAAGAATAGAAGCAGTTACCCCCAGTGAAGGATTTTCCCTTGATCGTCAGGTGGATGCGGAAGCGGATGTGTTCTTCATTACACTTGATCCAGGTGCTGTGATTACCCTGATTGCTGAACAGACAACAGAAGACCTTCCCAAGCTCTTTTTATGGGAGCCGTCAGCCTATAAGGACACCACTAACAGCTATACGCTTTACTATGGAATAGTACTGGGAATTTCAGGATTGCTTGCAGTGTTCCTGACCATCCTGTTCGTGATCAAGGGCGCTGCAATTTTCCCCGCTACCGCCGCTTTGGCCTGGGCTGTACTTGCCTATATTTGCGTGGATTTTGGCTTCTGGAACAAGATTGTGGACGCACCCGTAGCTAACGAAGCTTTCTGGCGTGCGGGCACTGAAGTGTTTCTCGCCGCTACATTGGTGATTTTTGTTTACGCTTATCTCAGCCTGAACCGCTGGCATACCCAGATTTCAATCATAGCTATTGGCTGGATCTTGAGCTTGATCATTTTGATGGGCGTTGCGGTGGTGAGACCCGAGATCGCATCAGGCATCGCCAGGTTCTCGATCGCTGCCACTGTTCTTTGTGGTGTGGGATTGATCACCTATATGAGCATCCGACAATTCGACCGCGCTATAATGCTTATCCCCACATGGATACTAATGATGGTCTGGGTCGTCGGCGCTGGTATGACTGTGACTGGACGCATAGAAAATGACATTATCCAGCCTGGTCTGGGTGGTGGCTTGGTTTTGGTGGTACTGCTCTTGAGCTTTACTGTTATGCAGCACGCTTTCGCTGGTGGCGCCTTCGCGCAAGGTCTTGTCAGTGACGCCGAACGTTCTGCTTTGGCATTAACCGGTTCCGGCGACACGCTTTGGGAATGGGACGTTAATCGAGATGTAATTGCTGTGGGT
>CAWUJF010000540.1:0-2916 GCA_963922405.1 uncultured Hyphomicrobiales bacterium
GATATTCCAGCAGGCATTGAAGATGGCGTGCGCATCAGACTGGGCGGTGAAGGAGAAGCCGGTTCTCGAGGCGGACCTCCGGGTGACCTTTATATATTCCTCAGCATTCGGCCGCACGAATTCTTCCAGAGAGATGGTGCAGATCTTTTCTGTAAGATTCCGGTTTCCATGACTACTGCCGCACTTGGCGGACAGTTTGAGGTGGCCAGTCTGGACGGCGTAAAATCACGGGTAAAAATCCCTGAAGGCACTCAAAACGGCAAACAGTTCCGCCTGCGTGGAAAAGGCATGCCCATCATGCGATCAGCTGAAAAGGGCGATCTCTACATACAAATTGCCATTGAAACACCGCAGAAATTGACAAAGAACCAGCGTGAACTACTTGAGGAGTTCGAGCGCATTTCATCAGAAGAGAACAGCCCGGAATCAACAGGTTTCTTCTCAAAAATGAAACGCTTTCTGGATGGTATTTCAGAGTAAGGCAATCTTATACGGTCCCGAAAGGACACCTCATGCTTCAGTCTAACCCGAAAATTCTTGTATTTTGTGGCTCTATTCGTGGCGGGTCAGTCAACAACCGTCTGGTTGGCGCCGTTTCGAGAGAATTGAGTTTGCTGGATTGTGATGTGACCCGCATATCGTTAGCAGATTATCCTCTTCCACTTTATGACGGCGATCTGGAAGCTAATGATGGCATTCCGGAAAATGCAAAAAAACTCGCCCATCTGTTGAATGAACACGATGGGTATTTTGTGGTTTCACCAGAATACAATGGCTCTCTTACTCCACTACTGAAAAATACGATCGACTGGATCTCCCGAGTGCCATCGGTAGAGGATGTTTCACCGTTCAGAGGCAAAGTCGCAGCTATCGGCGCCGTATCCCCCGGTGGAATGGGTGGCATATCCATGCTCTATCACTTGAGAGAAATTCTCGTAAGGTTGGGGACATTGGTGGTTAGTGAGCAGGTAGCGGTCGGAAATGCCTCGACTGCGTTTGATGAAAACGATAATGTAATCGCCGAACGAAGCGCAGACTTCTTGAAGGCAGCCTGTGTTTCCCTTTCTAAAAAGGTTTCTTTGCTAAGGGCATAAATACATGGACGCCAGAGATCGCTTGATTATCCCCCTCGATGTACCAACAGTCATGGAGGCGGAGGCGATGGTCGAGACCCTTGGTGACACCGTTTCATTTTACAAGATTGGACATCAGCTTGCATTTGCAGGTGGTTTGAATTTCGTTCGCGAACTCCGGGACGCTGGCAAGAGTGTCTTCCTTGATATGAAGCTTCTGGATATTGATAATACAATCGCCAAGGGTGTGGAGAACATCGTTCGAATGGGCGTTCAGATGACCACTATTCACGCCTACCCTAACGCGATGAAAGCCGCGGTGGAGGCAGCCAGAGGATCAGACTTGTGTCTTTTGGGAGTAACCGTTCTCACCTCGATGGATGATAATGATTTGGTCAAGTCAGGTTATTCGTTGAACGCTCATGATCTCGTCTTGCAGCGGGCCAACCAGGCCAGTGAGTTCGGAATGGGTGGTGTTGTAGCTTCAGCAAATGAAGCTTCAGAAATCAGACATTCAGTTAGACCGGAAATGATGATTGTGACACCAGGTATTCGCCCGTCAGGCGCAGATGTGGGCGATCAGAAACGGGTAATGACACCTGCAGATGCGATCAAAGCAGGGTCGACACATCTGGTGGTGGGCAGACCAGTGACTGCAGCTGATGACCCCAAAGCGGCTGCACAGGCCATTATTGCTGAAATAGAAACGGCAAACAGCCACTAAACCCCTTGAAAACAGCCATTTCAATACCTACCTCTACGTCAACAGGGTGTCGTTAAGCGCGTCATCCGTTAACTCAAGAGGAGCTATTAATGACTAATACAGCAATGATACGTCCTGCCTGGACCCCGGTTACAATCGCCTTGATGGTGCTTGGATTCATAATCGCGTGGCCACTGGGACTTGCTATGCTCGCATATATCATCTGGGGAGATCGTCTAGATGATCTGAAGCATAACATGAGTTGTGCCAAGGACCGCTTCTCGGAAAACTTCAACCAATCAAAGTCAAGAAGTTACACAAGTAATGTGGCGTTTGATGAATGGCGTGAAGAAGAACTCGCTCGTTTGAAAGAAAAGCGTCGCGAGCTCGATGAAATGTACAGTGAATTTGAGGCTTATCAGCGCGATCTACGTCGTGCCAAAGACCAGGAAGAATTCGATGCTTTCATGAAATCCCGCAAGCGTAAATCACCGCCTCGCCGCAAAAAGAACCGTGGCGATGTAATCGAAACCTGATGCGGTCCAAAAACTGATCAAACAAAGAGGCAGAAATGCCTCTTTTTTTATGCCTTAAGAATCGTGTAAAAGTTAACCTATGAGCTTCAATTTCTTCAGACAGCTGCAAAAGCGCGATCGCAATTTTCAGATTGAGATCGATGGACAGCTATTGCCGGTCGAGGTACGCGAAAACGATCGCGCCAAACGTTTGACACTGAGAATAATTCCCGGTGCCAAAGGGTTGAAGGTTACGATGCCATCTCATGTGGGTGATGATGAAGTTGAGGAATTCGTCATCCGGAACCGTAATTGGATTGCTGCGAGATTGTCCCGCCAACCTGATACGGTGGTCTTGGAACCGGGTGCATCGGTCCCCTTCAAAGGCGTTGATCATCGCATCGCACTAAGTGGGAAGTTACGAGGCCTGGTGGAAGTATGTGAAGAGAACGGCGAAATGGTGCTGAAGGTTCCTGGCGAAGCACAAACCGTTTCCCGGAAACTTGTTGCCTTCTTCAAGAAAGAGGCACGTAGCGAGCTGGACAGTGTCGTGACAATCCATTGTGACCGACTTGGGGTTCGCGCAAAGCAAATCAGGATTACTGATACCACCAGTCGATGGGGT
>CAWUJF010000541.1:0-2914 GCA_963922405.1 uncultured Hyphomicrobiales bacterium
GTAAGGACGGAAGTGACGAGTGTTTTGAGATCAAATCTAAAGCTCCCAAACCGTTCCCAATTTTTGTTCAACACGAACGTACTGAAGCGAAATAGCAGACGCACACGTTGCTCTCCGGGGATCTATTCAGATCTCCCTATATTGGGCCGGAGTCCACTTTGATTGACGAGATTTGGAGACCTATCGAACGCATTAGTGCTGCGGAACTTTGATTGAAGGCGTAGTATTCGGCAGCGATCGAATCCACATCCAACAACTCAATCCGTTGCTTCATAGCTTCTATGAGCATTTTAGCGACCCCTTTCTGTCGGAAAGATGTATCGACTGCAATATGATGGATAATGCAGGTTCGCGACGGTTTCTTTAAGGTTGTCATCTCTCTCTTTTGTATTTCAAAGATCAGATATCCAAGAGGTTTTTGACCGGAATTCGATGCTATAAGAGCGGTCACATTATCTTTAGACAGCCAACTCTCCAAAAACTTTATCAATTCGATTTCAGGAATGTCCGCGCGAAAAACATGAGAATATTCATTCACATGAATCTGTTGTACCTGTTGGACTAGAGGGACAATTGACGAAGAGTTTTGCGGATGGAGTTCAGATATTTTTAGATCATTCATTTGTTAAGCTTAAACACTACTATTTAGAAATGAAATAGTGACCGCTAGCCAACCTGTTTATTCCAGGTGTTCGTGATGCATCCTACGTTGGTTTCGTGCAGGTGACGGCGTGTGTTGCAGGCAAATTGACACTATCTATCCAGTGTGATCGAATCCGTTACTATTGGAATTCAATATCCCGAGATTTGCCAGATGATTGACGAGCGCGCGATTTGTGGTGCAAGGAACAACGCCGACTGGTATGAAACCATGTTCACGGTGCATGGGCTCAAATACAGTAGGAAATCCTACGCGTTCTTGGCAGAAGATGTGCCTCCGCCATATTATTCTCAACTCACGGTTCTTTTACCAGACAAAGAAGCGACAGTCATTTCGGAGTTGGCCCTTCTGGCGGAACGATCTAAAGGGGTTCTGGGGTTAAAGGACAGCTTTTGCCAGCTTGATCTGGTTAAGAATGGTTTCAGAACACTCTTTGAAGCATCCTGGATTTGGCGGTCACCGCTCCGCACCAGCATCCCAGCAGGTTGGGAAATTGTCAGTCATGCTGATGATTTGTCGAGCTGGGAAGACGCCTGGAAACGTAACGGATCACCAACAAGCCGAAGAATGTTTCCAGACGTATTTCTCACTCGTAATGACGTGGTGTTTCTGGGTCAAAAGGCCCAAGGACGTTTCATCGCAGGTTGCATCGCAAACAGGTCTGACGATTGCATCGGCTTGTCCAATGTTTTCGCCGAAGTGCCCTCGGAAAAGATGTTCTCCCAAGCGGCAGGTGCAGTTGCTGCTACCTGCGATTCCTTGCCCATTGTGGGTTACGAGTCTGGTGAGGATCTCGAATACGCCATGAAAGCTAATTTCAGCAGAGTGGGTGATTTGCGAATCTTGCTGTCAGAAGATGCAAAATTTTGAACCGGAGATTGGATAGAAATTGGCGATTAGTTCATCCCCTAATCCAGTGCTTCAAACCAATCTAACGTGTCATTTGACCAACCTTTCGGGATGCCGTGTCCGCCGTCCCATACTTCCAGGGTGAGCGATCCGGCCTTGCAATTGTTCCAGGTCTTGGTCCAGCGGTTTCCCTCGGCAATGGAATTTTCCGCACTGCCGAAACAATCATTGGCTTCGCGCCATATGTCGAGCCCTTTTAAGATCCCGCCCTGGTGAAAGGCCCGACCGCGCCAGACGCCTTTGCGCCCTTCCAAGGGAACCATGCGGTCCTTGAACCCGTGGCTGTGGCGCAGATGAACTGCAGTTTTGCACGAGGGTATCATGGGTTCCCAAAATCCACCGGCTGAAGCGGCATAGGCCTTGGCCGTATCCGGTGCAGCGCAGGCTAAATCCCACACCATCGATCCGCCGCGCGAAAAGCCGGTCATTAACACAGCCTCTCGGTCAAGGCCGAAGCGTTCTGAGGCATCGTCAATCACCTCACGCAGAAAGGCCACATCATCACGATCATCAGGCAATCCATCGTAGACACTCCAGTCCCGGTTCATGCCTGACGGGGTGAGGAGCGCATAGCCACGCGAATTCACCCTTTCCACGAAACCCTTGTTCTTGATGCCAGCTGCACCGGTGCCTCCCGAACCGTGGAGGAATACGAAAATGCCCGGTTTCTTGTCTGTGGAAGTTTCAGGAACCGCAATGTGATACTCTCCATTGGGCAGTTTACACGGGGTTTCGGCGTCACCGCAGTCCTGGCCGAAGGCTGTGCTTAGCCCGAAGGTCAAGAAAATAGCGCTCAACATCAAGGCACGTAACATAAAGCTCTCCTGCTAAACTGGAACCAACAAGAAAAAGAGGTTATTGCAATCGCCGCGCAATGGCTATGGTTGAGGTGAGCGCAATGCATCACAATAGCGGCACCGTTTGGGGTAGGGCGGTGTGGAACTCACAACCCTGGAATGCAATCGTAGAACTTCCAAGATTGTGGCTGAAAGAAATGCTAAGCTCTGGTGTGACCGCCCGAACGATTGTTTCTGGGTAAATTCTACAATCACAATTTTCTAGTAGGGGAGAATACATGTCGGAAATCAAGGACTTTCATGCCCACGTTTATTATAGCGAAGAGACGCTCGAACAAGCGCGGGTGCTGTGTGAGGCTGCGCGTGACAAGTTTGGTGTCACTATGGGAAGAATGCATAAGCAACCCGTAGGGCCGCATCCCTGTTGGAGTTGCCAGCTGACGGTTGATCCCGAAACAATCGGACCCTTTCTGTCATGGGTCTGCCTGAACCGCGACGGTCTGGTCCTGTGCATACACCCCAGTACCGGCTCGGATCTGGCCGATCA
>CAWUJF010000542.1:0-2913 GCA_963922405.1 uncultured Hyphomicrobiales bacterium
TCGAAAGGCTGTGTTGAGATCATCCGCGGTCACGGATTGCCTATCGTTGAGTGCTGCATTGAACATTGCAATCTGTAGCGCTTGATAGGGTGGGCGCATGGAGGTCAGGCCAATGCTAAGGGAAGCAACGCATAGTTCTTTGATGATGGAAGCGTCGCACAGTGCGGGTACCAGTTTGCGGGTTTCTGTTTCGTGATCAAAATCAATTGCATCACAAAAACGCACCTGCGTTAAATCAAGGTGGAAGGTGGCTCTGTCTTGCAGTGCAGCGGGCAAGAAACTTTCACCATCGGATCCTTCATCTATCATGACGAGGCCAAAGCTGCTTGGAATTCGATCAATACTTCTTTCATGTGGTTGCTGGTTATTGCAGTGATCAATGGCTTGATTAAGAGAGGCAACGGCATCGGACATGAGTGGGCTAGATAGGCGCGCAACCATTATTCCCCCATCACATCTTTCAATGAGGCCTGGCTCGCTGACGCGCTTTCCGGATGCAATCGTTGCTGAAAGGTCCAGTCCACCAACCAGATCAGATCTGGTTGCTCCAATGGGCAATCTTCTGACGGGCATTTGAGGAAGTGCAGCTTCGAGGAGTTGAAGAAATTTATCCACTACGGGTCCGGCATGTGCTTTAATGCAGATTACTGGCATGACCGGCAGGCTTGATGACATCATAGCCTTTGCAATCCGAATGGTTAGACATGCATCTTCCCATTGTGGATTTGTGTATCTGATATCGTGTTGTTCTGCTTGCGTTGGAGGCATGATCTCCTCCCCTTTACGCAGCGTTTCTGCTGGAGAATACTTCTTCAAGTGTTCTTTCCACTCTGACAGAGCTTCTAGAATCATCCAGTGGATCTTTTCGTAGCCGGTGGCTGAGCGCCAAGGGCGCCATTGTGCGAATGTGATGCGCCGAAACCGAAGTATCACCTCGCCAGGCAGCGTCAGCCCGGGCCGCTTTTATGAGTGTCAATTCGCCTCGCAAACCATCTGTTCCAAGATTGATGCAAATCTCAGCAATAAGACTGAGGTTATTATCATCAACGGAGACCACATTGATTGCGTCTTGCGCTCTGCTGATGCGGTTGCGCAATTTCGTGGTTTCACGCTTCCATTTGCGCACAAAGGCGGCAGGGTCTGCTTCAAACGCTTCTCTTCTTCGAATAATTTCTACTCGTTTTTTGATGTCCGTTGGAGTTTCCACATCCACTGATAGACCGAACCGATCAAGAAGCTGTGGTCTCAGTTCACCTTCTTCGGGGTTACCGCTTCCCACCAGAACAAACTTTGCAGGATGGCGAATGGATAAACCTTCTCTTTCAATCACATTCCATCCCGATGCTGATACATCGAGCAGGACATCGACCAGATGATCTTCCAGGAGATTGACTTCGTCCACATATAGAAACCCGCGATTGGCATCTGCCAGAAGACCTGGTTCAAATTCTTTCGATCCATCTACGAGTGCGCGTTCAATATCGAGGGATCCCAGAAGCCTGTCTTGCGTGACACCCAGCGGTAGATCAACGACGGGGACGGGTATTTCAATGGCTTTTTGTTTTCCTGTAAGCGATTGGCAGATCTCGCATCCGTTTGCTCCGCTTTCAGGATCACAAGAATAGGCGCATCCTTCAATTGCTTTCATGGCGGGAAGGGCGGCTGCCAAGGCTCTTACGGCAGTTGTTTTTCCGGTTCCTCTGTCGCCCAGTGCCAATACGCCTCCGATCGAGGGGTCAATGGCAGATAGTATCAATGCGTGCTTAAGGTCATCCTGGCCCACAATGGCTGCAAACGGATAAGCCTTTTGTTCCTCACTCATTTGGCACCCTTCTTCAAACACAAAACCTCGTTTCGGGATCAGATCCTGAACGACATTTTTGTAATACACTCTATTATGTCTATTTTCTTTGACATGTACAGTGATTATAGTGGTCACATGTTAAAAACCGAAAGAACCGCTGACCCGTTGGGTGTGCCAAGGCATAGAAGCATGTGCACTGATTGTGGTATTTCACGTTCGAGCAATCCAAATCGGTGTGCCAAAGCCTGCCAGTTCATCAAGCCGGATTATCCTAAACTGGAGACGTTTGTTCACGGCCGCACTCGAGATGAATTGGATAATCCTGATGAATTGTTTTTCGGTCCTCATCTGGCCATGTACCAGGCCTCACTGGCCAAGCCTAAGAAGGGTGCACAATGGACGGGTCTTACAACAGAAATTGGGCATCAGCTCCTTAAAAATGGCCATGTGGATGCGGTCATTGCGGTTAGAGCCGATCCAGAAGATCGATGGAAACCGGTGCCTGCATTGATCACAAATGCTGACTATATGGCTCAATGTCGTGGTATGCGAATGGGATATGCGCCGTCATTGGCGCTGTTGGAGACGGCTGTAGAACGAGGATACAAACGTCTCGCTTTTATCGGAATTCCTTGTCAGGTCTATGCCCTACGCTCACTTCAGTCTGAACTGGGGCTTGAGAAACTCTATGTCATTGGAACGCCTTGCTCTGATAATACGACCACAGAGAACTTTCATAGTTTCCTGAGCCTGTTATCAGATCAGCCTGAGACGATTTCTTATCTTGAGTTCAGACCCGACTATCATGTGGAGTTACGCTTTGATGATGGGTCCAAACAGGAAATACCTTTTTTAAAACTGCCGATCTCAAATTTACCGGAAGGGTTCTTCCCGCTTACCTGTCAGACTTGTGTGGATTACACCAATGCTCTAGCTGATATAACAGTTGGCTATATGGGTGGGCAGGGAGAACAATGGGTCATCGTTCGCAATGAAAAAGGTGAAGAGCTTTTGTCAGTGTTGGGCGATAGCGTGAACCTCTCCGCGCCTCAGAGCAGCGGCAACCGGGTTAAGCACGTAAACGGGTTTAAAAAGAACCTTGAGAATTC
>CAWUJF010000543.1:0-2905 GCA_963922405.1 uncultured Hyphomicrobiales bacterium
TTCTCGGATCAGTGGCACAGGCTGACAGTATGGTTGAACAGGTAAGAGCAACCGCGAACATTTTCGTAATTTTACTGTATTTTCTGTTCAGCATGGTCAGTCCGTGCAGGTTGGGTGTAGACCACCAATGGGGTGATTTGTAATAAGTAGTAATCTGTTAACCCTAATGCTTCGTTAACGAGGCTTTCACCAAGGATTAAGATCTCCATGCCTGCCATTGCCTCTTCCCGAGCGAAATCCACGCCTATTTTCTTGCTGAAACCGGGAGATTTGAAAGGGAAGGCCAACAAGCTTTCCAACCAACAGAATGATTGGGCCAAGGCGCAAGGGTTTACCGGTTCTGAAGGTGCGATGGTGAAAGTCTGTGATGAAAGCGGAATAATCCAGTCGATCCTGTTTGGTATCGGCGATGGTCTTAACCCGCTTGGGATTGGCAAACTCGCAGGTACCTTGCCAAAAGGAAATTATCATTTTGAAAATGAAGCAATGGACATGCATCTTGCATGTGTCGGGTGGATGCTCGGCGCCTATCGTTTCACGCGCTATAATGGAAAATCTGATACCGGTGCGAAGCTGGTCCTGCCCAAATCCGTAGATGGGGCGGCGGTTTTACGCGAAGCAAACGCATCTTTTCTTGCGCGCGATCTGATCAATACACCAGCCAATGATATGGGGCCTGATCAATTGGAAAAGGCCATTCGTAACCTGGCAAAGGAACATAAGGCACGCGTGTCGGTCACAAAGGGCGATGCCCTGTTAGACAAAAACTTCCCAATGATCCATGCAGTCGGTCGCGCAAGTACGGATGCACCGCGACTGATTGATTTGAAATGGGGGAAAGCATCGGACCCTAAAGTAACACTCGTTGGCAAGGGTGTGATTTTTGATAGTGGTGGCCTCAACATCAAACCGGGTAGTTCCATGGCCTTGATGAAGAAGGATATGGGAGGTGCGGCAAACACAATTGCACTGGCGCAGATGATTATGGCAGCCAAGTTGCCTGTTCGCTTGCGCTTGCTTGTGCCGGCGGTGGAGAACGCAATTTCCGGTAACGCGTTTCGCCCCGGAGATATTTTGCCAAGCCGCAAAGGCATCAGTGTTGAAATCGGAAACACGGATGCTGAAGGGAGATTGATCCTGGGTGATGCGTTGGTTTTGGGCGATGAAGAAAAGCCGGAATTGATGATTGACATGGCAACACTCACCGGCGCGGCACGGGTTGCTTTGGGTCCGGATTTACCGCCCTTCTACACGGATGATGAACGTCTCGCATCGGATATCGCAATTGCGTCCGACCAGTGCCATGATCCGCTTTGGCGCATGCCGCTATGGGATCCATACCAAAAAATGCTTGTGTCAAAAGTTGCGGATATAAATCATATCTCAACCGGTGGTTTCGCCGGATCAATCACAGCAGCGCTTTTTCTGTCACGCTTTGTGGAACAGGCAAAATCATGGGTACATCTGGATATCTATGGTTGGACACCGTCTGCAAAGCCTTGGGCGCCGGTCGGCGGGGAAGCCCAGGGTATTCGCGCCTTGTACAATGTCATCGCGGCCAGATACGGCAAGTAAACAGTGCCATGAAATTGATTTCGCTTCCGCAATGAGCTCTAATGCGCAGCATGTCTGGTTTAAATATCTCTCCGGGGCAATCGCTCAAACTGTTGCATGAAGTCTCCGTTTCACTTGTGCGGGACGACGCTAAGGATTTAACCCAGCGACAATTGGCGATACTGCTCATCATCTATCTTGAACAACCACCGCATACGGTGCGCGGGTTGGCGGAGAAGCTGGGCGTTACAAAACCGGTCATCACCCGTGCCCTTGATACTATGAGCATGATGAAATTTGTTAAGCGCAAGCGCGATGATCAGGACAGGCGTAATGTTATCATACAAAGAACAGTGGAAGGCAGTTTGTACCTTGAAGCCCTCGCTGAACTTGTTTCCAGAAAAGCGGGAACAATAGACTGATGTCCCTGCTTCCAGAATTGAACCTTGGAGACCGTCGTTTGCTGCCAAAGGATGCGGCTGGAAAGAAAATTGCATCAACTGGTAAACAAGCAACAATCAATGTCGCGTTCACCGAATTGCGCGCTCAACCGGATTTTCAAAGTGCCATCGATACGCAGTTGATTTTTGGTGAAGACGTTGAGGTTTTTGCCGAGGAAGGTGAATGGAAACTTGTTAAAGCTGAGCGCGATGATTACGTCGGCTGGCTTGAAGCGATTACACTGGTCGAGAATCAACCATCGCCGACGCATTTGGTTTCTGCGCCGAGAACATTTCTTTACCCGGAACCTGACATGAAGAAGCCGCACAAGGGTATGCGTTCCATGGGTAGTGCGCTGCGTATCGTCGGGTTTAAGGAAAATCGCGGGAGTTCTTATGGTATCTTGGAAACCGGAGAAGCGGTCTATGCGAAACACATCCGTTCTACCGAAGAGCATGCATCCGATCCGGTGAGCATTGCAGAGGAGCTGGTAAACACCCCTTACCTTTGGGCTGGTACATCAGCGTTTGGACTTGATTGTTCCGGCTTGATCAAACTTGCGTTCTTTATGTGTGGCAAGAAAATCTGTCGCGACTCTGACCAACAGGCCGCAACTGTTGGAAGTGAGATTGATCCGGGCAAAAATTTCGAAAATCTTAAGCGCGGAGATTTAGTGTTCTGGAAAGGCCATGTTGGCATCATGCAAAATAAAGACACGCTTCTTCATGCAAACGGCCATTCGATGATGGTAAATTCAGAACCGCTCAAAGCTGCAGTGGAACGAATTTCATATCTCTATGATGCTCCAATTGGCGTCAGAAGGCCTTAATAGCCGGCGTCGCGGTCAACGCGGTTCTGAAGTCCGTCACCAGCCTCATAGCGTTGGATTTGGCCTTCGACATAGGCGCCC
>CAWUJF010000544.1:0-2902 GCA_963922405.1 uncultured Hyphomicrobiales bacterium
ACAACCGTATGGCTCGGGAGGAAGTTCAGCGCCAGCAGCAACAGGATGATTGTAACAACCTCAACGGTTAGCTGGGTCATGGCAAGATCCGGCGCACTGAACAGAACAAAACCAATCGACACGATCAGCCCGATGACGCCAATCAGAATAAGCGCGTAAAAGCGATTTCGGTGGAAAAATATCAGCCCGATAGTAGCAACGATCAACATGATCCAGGCAGAAACTGAAATTGGTCCTACCGGTTGCATGGTACGCGTTGCCTCTCCAACCGTGCCTGTAGTCCAGGCATAGTATCCCGAGACAATCACCGTTACGGTCATGACAGCTGCATAACGGGTAAAGGCACCATTGTGCAGATTGCTATTTACATAACGGGCAGCAGAAACAAACGCTGAAATCATGTTTTCAAATATGGTTTTTGCTTCAGGTCTGGGTGCTTTTTCCCAGAGTTGAAGAGCCGGATTGAAACTTTTCAACAGTAACCAGCCGCCCACCACCGCAATGATTGACATGAAGAGTGCGGGCACGAGACCATGCCAGATCTTCAGTTTCACTGCTGGTAATTCAGCAACGCCACCGACTACGGCAGTGGTAACAAAGCGTACAGCGGGTTCTGCCAGAAATGGCGCGACACCGATTATGACAACAAGAACTACCAGGATTGCAGGTGGCAGCCACAATCCTGGCCCCGGATCGTGTGGCGATGCAGGATAATCATTACGAACCGGACCCAGGAAAACGTGGCCGATTAGGCGGAAGGAATATGCTGCAGAAAACAATGAGCCCACAACTGCAAGGAATGGAACAAGCCAGGCTGAACCGAAAAGTACCGTCTTGGTAGTTTCCTCGAGCATCATTTCCTTTGAAAGGAAACCGTTCAGCAAAGGTATGCCCGCCATGGATAAGGCGGCAATCGTCGCAACGACGAACGTTATTGGCATCAGGTGCCTTAGACCACCCAGACGCCGTATATCTCGTGTGTGTGTTTCGTGATCGATAATACCGGCACTCATAAACAAGGCGGCCTTGAAGGTTGCATGGTTCATGATGTGGAACACCGCCGCCATGGCACCAAATGCTGTTCCTGTTCCCAGCAGCATGGTAATCAGGCCCAAATGGCTAACGGTTGAGAAGGCAAGCAGCGCTTTGAGATCGTGCTTGAACAAGGCTATGACCGCGCCCAAAACCATTGTTATGAGACCAGCAGAGGTTACAATTACAAACCATTCCGGCGTACCGGACAATACCGGCCAGAGCCGTGCCATCAGGAATATCCCGGCTTTTACCATGGTTGCCGAGTGAAGATAGGCCGATACCGGCGTAGGAGCTGCCATGGCATGCGGTAACCAGAAGTGGAACGGGAACTGCGCTGACTTGGTAAAGCATCCCAACAGTATCAGGATGAGCGCTGGCACATAAAGCGGGGATTCCTGGATAAGCTCTCTGTTTTGAAGAATTACGCTAAGGTCGTAACTGCCGGCAATTTGCCCCAGGATCAACATTCCGCCAATCATCGCAAGGCCACCCATGCCGGTGACAGCAAGTGCCATCCGCGCGCCTTGTCGACCTTCAGGCAGTTTTTTCCAATATCCGATCAACAGGAATGATGAAAGTGATGTGAGTTCCCAAAAAACAAGCAACAAAAGAATGTTGTCACTCAATACAATTCCAACCATTGCGCCCTGGAAAAGCAGCAGATAGGTGAAGAACTCTCCCATATTATCTTCGCGAGCAAGATAAAATCTGGCATAGGCAATGATCAGCAGACCGATGCCAAGGATCAGAAATGCAAAAAAGAACCCGAGTCCATCAAGCATAAAAGTCGCATTGAGGCCGAGGCTCGGCATCCATTCAATTCGTGCCGTTACAAGTTCACCTGATAGAATTGCTGGCAAGTTAGTCAACAACCCAACCATTGCGGCAAGTGAAACCATAAATGTAATGCCAGCAACCGACTGCCTGCCCGCCGGATTCATTAAACCGGGTAGCAACGCGCCGAGGAACGGTAAAATGACAATTAAGAAGAGTGACACTTGGAATCCATTAAGTGAGGTTGATGTCTCTGATTTAGTGCAAAAAAAGCCGAATACAATATTAGAAAATCGATGAAAGCAAGATCAGGATAACGATTTCTCTATCGTGATATCAGTACAGAAAATTCATGCAACTAATTCCGACCCAAGTTCCCTTAATATTGTGCTCATCAGGTAGAAAACCCGGCCCTGAGCAACGACCGGGAATCTTGCCTAAGCGCTTATGGAAATCTGAATTGTTAAGGTCGCAAAATTGAAGAGAATTGCCTTTTTGTGTGAATCACAGTTTCAGGAAGATCATAGTATTTGTTCGAAATTGTGACTGGTCTTGGTCTATCCTGCTTGTATTTGATAATGTTAGGTTTTAACTAAAGAGTAAGGTGGTTCGAAAAATTGCATGGCCTGCACAAATAATGCACTTCGAATGGTATCTGTGAAAGACAGAGATTTAAATCAGGTGAATTGATTGTTTGAGTTAAGAGTGTTGGCTTTTTTGTCTGCGCTGATGATTATTGGTCCCATACCCAGTGCCCAGGCTATTGAGCTTTTTGGCAGATGCTTTGGTTCGTCTTGTGTTGAACAATCTGAAAGCGACCCGGAAATCACAGACCCCCGGTTTTATGAAGTGAATCTAAACATCAGCGCTCCGGAAGAAGTTCAAGCCGTTATAGAAGGACGTTCCCAACTTTGGCGCAATCGCGATGCTGCAGTGCCAGGCTCTGCAGGTCTGTTGTCACGGGCCAGGGGAGACTACAAACGGATTATCACCGCACTTTATGATGAAGGTTATTATGGCGGTTCTGTCTCGATAAAAGTGAACGGATCGGAAGCTGCCGAAATAAATCCCGGGACGGTGTTACCTGACAAAT
>CAWUJF010000545.1:0-2901 GCA_963922405.1 uncultured Hyphomicrobiales bacterium
GTGCAAATTTCACCCTGATTTTTACCATTGCATCGCTTCCACCCCTTGAGTTCAAGGGCGTGAGGCCCATGTTGGTAATTAGTAGAGTTATAGTTGGAAAGCTGATGAAAGCCGGAAACGCTGAATATACCAATCCTAGTGAAATAGCCTCCACAATCCCGGTTTTTCCGTTGACCGGGGCATTGTTGTTGCCGGGTGGTCAAATGCCCCTCAACATTTTTGAGCCCCGCTATCTTCAAATGATTGATGACGCTATCAAGAATGACAAACTGATAGGCATGATCCAGCCTGATCTGAAGAACTCCAGCGAAGATGGAGCAAGTCCGAAATTATCAAACATCGGATGTGTGGGCCGCTTAACAGCGTTTCAGGAGAGCGGCGATGGTCGATATCTCATCAGCCTGGCCGGGATCTGCCGCTTCAAGCTTGTCGAAGAATTGATGGTGAACACCTTGTATCGTCAATGCCTGATTGAACCGATGGCCTGTGACCTTGAGAAAGACAACAGCATGTCTGACGTGGACCGAGAGGCAGTGCTTGCTGCATTCAGAAATTATCTTGATGCCAACAGCATGGATGCTGATTGGGAGACCATCCGCAAAACAGATAATGAAACTCTTATCACCGCTCTTTGCATGATGAGTCCGTATGATCCCATTGAAAAACAGGCTTTGCTGGAGGCACCGGATTTGAAGGCACGCGCGGATACGCTGATCGCAATTTCCGAAATGCATTTGGCTCGTGACGACAGTGACAACCACGGCCGGTTGCAATAAACTTCGCATATGTCAGACCAATTGAAACCCGATACCAAGCTTCTGGAGATTCTGGTTTGCCCTGTAACAAAGGCAAATCTGGAATATGATGAGGAAAATCAGGAGCTGATTTCCAAACTAGCGAAACTGGCCTATCCGATTCGAGATGGCATTCCGGTTATGATTGCTGATGAAGCGCGGGAAATTGAATCTGAGTAAAGCCAACTCTCCTTATTAAAGCAGCAACTTGCGAGCCGAAGATTTGGCGAATTCGATGTAGCTTTTCTGCGTCCAGCCACAGTCCTGTGTCAAATGTTCCCAGTTTCTGACAGACAATAGAGTCCAGAGAATATCCACACACTGATCCTTATTGTAATTTTCAGTAAGCTGGCCGTCCTTTGCCAGAGCATTTACTGCCGCTTCGCATCCGTGCCGAACTGCTCCCATGCGATCTCCCCAGGCATCGCTCGCCGCATCATCATCATCCCTCATAGATAGCAGTGCCTTTGCCATACCGTAGATGACTGGAATATAGTTACCCCAAACATCGATAAACCCATCCAATCGCTCAATGCCAGAAGTAGCATTTCTGCTTTTTTCCAGCTTCTCATCCACCCCAAAAATTTCATCCAGATAACGCGTTGTGGCGATCAGAAGCTCTGCGCGATTATCAAAATGAAGATAAACCGCCTGCCTGCTGATGCCAGCCGCCTTTGCAATATCTGACATGCGTGTCTGATTTTTCTCATCCGCTTCAAGAAGTTGACGCGTTGCTTCTAGGATTCGCTTTCTTGTATCAAAATTATTGCTTGACATCGTGTAAACCTTTCGCTACTTGACACTATGTCAATTTACACCGTGTCAAGTAAAGAGGAAAATGAAATGACCAAAAGAATTTTTATCTGGGTAGCTCACCCAAACTCAAAATCACTCTGCAGCTCTCTAGCTGATGCCTATCAGGCAGGTGCTGAGCGTTCAGGCGCAGAAGTGAGCCGCATGGACCT
Organism: uncultured Hyphomicrobiales bacterium; assembly: GCA_963922405.1. Classification (GTDB taxonomy): domain Bacteria; phylum Pseudomonadota; class Alphaproteobacteria; order Rhizobiales; family Rhizobiaceae; genus JAALLB01. The sequence continues at coordinate 1,760 of CAWUJF010000545.1, forward strand.
GCATGAAATGCAATTCGATCTGGATGTGCCCGGCTATCTGGATAAATCTGTAGAATTGGAACCGGATTTGGTGCAGTGGCAGGAAAACATAGCTTGGGCAGATCATCTGCTTTTCATCCACCCTTATTGGTGGGCAGCAATGCCAACAAAAGCCAAGGCAGTGCTTGATAGGGCACTAACTCCAGGGTTTGCTTACAAATATCATGGCCGTGGCATGGGTTGGGACAAATTGCTGAGCGGCAAAACTGCCGATGCTGTTATCACGTCAGATACCCCACCCTGGATAGATACATTCCTTTATCACCAACCGGCCCGGCGCGTGATCAAAAACCAGGTTTTCGGGTTTTGTGGCATCAAACCGAAAAACGTCCTTCAATTTGGGTCCGTCAAACTGGCAAACGATGACAAAATCAAAGGCTGGATCAACAAAGCTGAGACTTTAGGTGCTCGCGCCGCTGCTTAAGTGAACGGAAAGGAAACTAAAAATGACTGCCGAATTACTCGTCCCTTTTTATGCCGGAACAGCGGTTTTGACCGCTGTTACCGGTGGGGTTTTTCTCGCATTTTCTGATTTTCTAATGCGTTCACTAAAAGCCGCTCACCCACAGTCTGGTGCAGAAGCAATGCAAATGATTAATCGCAAAGTATACAAATCCCTGTTTCTCACGTCATTCTTTGGGATCGGGATCATATCTGCAGGAACAATCGCACTCCTTGTAACTGAAATGATATCAGCTGGCGCAACTCAACTTTCAGCAGCGGGAATAGTTTATCTCGCAGGTGTATTTGCAGTTACCGTTGTCTTCAATGTTCCTATGAACAAGAAGTTGGACAAAATGAACCTTGCTGCACCGGAAACCCATGAATACTGGTCTCACTATGCTTCAAGATGGACCCTCTGGAACCATGTGAGGTCCGCAGCTTGCATCCTGTCTGCAATACTGTTTCTTCAGGGCGCATTTTCGATTGCTGCAGCCTAGATCGGTTCTCCACGTAACAATCTGGGTGCAGAATTATCTTCACCGGCTGCTTGATTGATGAAAAAACGCTTCATCGTAGGCAGCCGATCCACAACTCCAAGTCCAAACGTACGCGCTGCCCTGAGAATAGAATTATCATTGGAAAACAAACGGTTCAGAACG
>CAWUJF010000546.1:0-2900 GCA_963922405.1 uncultured Hyphomicrobiales bacterium
AACCGCCGGCCGCAGGATGTCTACAGATTTCGTAGCAGTGCCTCCGTTCTGGTCCGTTGGTCAAACAATCGATTTCATGCGTGAAGATGAAGATCTTCCCGATCGGTTTCATGAAGTATTTGTAATTGGCCCTAGTTTTGAATTGGTGGGTTACGTTGCGCTTGATAGAATCCTACGTACACCAAGAAGTACAAAGATTGAGGAAATCAAGGAAACGAATGTCCATCCGATAGATGTGCTTGAGGATCAGGAAGAAGCTGCTCGGGTGTTTGAACAGTACGATCTGGTTTCAGCTGCCGTTGTGGATGAGGCTGAACGCCTGGTGGGTGTCCTGACTATCGATGATGTGGTCGATGTAATCCAGCAGGAAGCTGATGAGGATATCAAACGGCTTGCTGGCGTCGGCGATGAGGAACTTTCTGACAGTGTTTTGGAAATCACTCGATCGCGCTTTACATGGTTGTTTCTCAATTTGATTACTGCGATTTTGGCATCTGCTGTAATAAGTCTGTTTGATGCTACCCTCGAACAGATGGTGGCATTGGCGATTTTGATGCCGATAGTGGCTTCCATGGGTGGCAATGCGGGTACTCAGTCAATGACTGTGGCGGTTAGAGCTTTGGCGACCAAGGATATCGATAAATATAATATGATAAGAACTATTCGCAGAGAAATTCTCGTGGGTATTATCAATGGGGTAATATTTGCTGTTGTGATTGGAATCATAGCTGCGTTTTGGTTCTCAAATCAAACATTGGGAGTGGTCATAGGTGTTGCCATGATTGTTAACATGTTTTTTGCGGCCCTTTCCGGTATTCTTATCCCAATTGCTCTGAACAGGTTAGAAATTGATCCCGCGATAGCATCAAGTGTTTTCGTGACGACAGTCACTGATGTGGTTGGTTTTTTTGCGTTTCTTGGCCTGGCTGCCTGGTGGTTCGGGCTGTAAAACAATATAAAAACTACCCAACTGTCCCCTTTATTTCTGGCATTGTAATCATAGGTGTTTTCGTCTCCAATTTACTTTTACGTAAAATTTTTTGGTTGCGAGTCATGATTCAAAAGGTTACTTCTCTGGTGGGAGAGAGTCAGGGGTGGTTTAGGAAATTATTGTGAAAGCAAAAGATACAAAAGAGTTTTATACAATTACAGAGTTGACCCGTGAGTTTGATATTTCTACACGAACGGTCCGGTTTTACGAGGACGAAGGTTTAATACAACCTGTCAGGCGTGGCAGAACAAGGCTGTTCAAACCATCTGACAGACGTCTTCTGATGTTTATTTTACGCGGTAAACGGCTTGGTTTTTCAATAGCTGAAATCAGAGAAATCAAGGGTATGTACAATGAACCTCCCGGTGAAGAAGGGCAGTTGAAGCTCCTTATTCAAAGGGTTCAAGAAAAGCGCGACCAACTTTATCAGAAGCGCCGCGATATTGAAGAAACAATCGCAGAATTGGATCAGGTTGAAGAGCAAAGCCTTGCAAGAATGGCTGAGCTTGGTGTTGGTGTATAGATGACAATCTCTATTCGTTCTCTTTCAGCCAACGATTTTGACCCATGGCTGGAAATGTGGAAAGGATACCAAGATTTCTACAACGTCACACTCGATGACGATGTGACGGAATGTTTATGGCACCGCTTACTCAGCAAGAACCACGATGGACCAATTTGTTATGTGGCTGAAGATGACGGCAACCTAATCGGGTTGGTTCAGTTTCTATACCATGGGACGACGTGGTCACCGAAAAAGAGAATATACCTGCACGACCTCTACACTAAACCTGAAAGTCGAGGAAAGGGCGTTGGTCGGGCGCTTATTGAACGCGTGTATGAAGATGGACGGCTGAACGACGTTGACCAGGTGTACTGGCTAACCCAGGATTTTAACACAGCTGGCCGGGCGCTTTATGACAAAGTGGCTGATGTGACACCATTTATAAAATACTCTAAGAAGATCTGAGCCCCTATCCAAAATGCAGATTTCCGGTAAGCCACAGGCTTGCCAACAATATTCCAATCATTACTGGCTGATGCAGAAGGTAATAGACCAGGCTGTTGCGTCCCAGAAACTTAACCAGTTTCGAAAGTCGGTCATTAAGTTGTGGCCTAGATAAGATTATAAGCCAATTCGACTGCATTGCTAGTTTTGCAAACGCAATCCCCATCAGCGGTGCACTAAACCATGGGAAGACAGGAACATAATCACTTGAATTAGGTATAGTTTGTTGAAGCCCTGTCCAGAACCAAAAAGGCGCGTTTAATACTTCGAGGCCATCGTAAAATCGAGTGGCGAAAACAGCTACAGCAATCATCATGATAAGAAACCAGGGAAGATTGAAGAACAACAGACCAGCAATGCTGGCAAATGCTATCGCATGGAGAATTCCGAAAAAGATGTATTGATCTGGTGTTGCAAAGTAAGTGGCTGCCGTAATCAATATTGCAGCCGCAACAATCTTAAGCATGCGAAAACGCCAGGAACCCCATCTAATTCCATTTGCGTGTGCTAAGTATAAGCTAAAGCCGGCGAGAAACAGAAATGAGCTGGCAATTGCGCGGGCGAAATATTTCCAATGCGGTTGACTTATATATCCCGGTTCTCTTAACCCAAACAGTTCAAGATCGAACCCGAAATGAAAAATGGTCATCGCGATCAGGGCAATTCCGCGAGCATAGTCCAACAATTCAATACGTTGTGTATTCACTCACCCGGCTCCGTTTGTTCCCGCTTGGGCATGCCCATTCTGGCAACCATTAATCCGCATAATACGAGTGCTAGTGCCAGCAAGGTACTCCATTCGATGGTTTCGCCCAACCAAATTGCTGCTATGAGAATGCCGAATATTGGAACGGTATTCATCGCCAATGCAAATGTGGAGACCCCTACCCGTCTCACCAG
>CAWUJF010000547.1:0-2897 GCA_963922405.1 uncultured Hyphomicrobiales bacterium
AGGCGCTTTGATCAAATTGCGCGCTGGCATGTTTGAAAGCTCTTGCGCATAGCCATCCAGATGGAAACCATGGACACCTTTAGGATGCTCACAATGGTTGTCACGTCCTTCACGGCAAGCGATACAGGTGCCACAAGTGGGGGCGCCATAAATCGAAACCAAATCACCAACCTTGAAGCCGGTGACACCGGGTCCAATAGCAGTCACCTCTCCGGAGGCTTCGGCGCCAACTGTCATTGGCAGGTTACGCTTGGCAAATGCCATGCCGCGCCAGCCCCACACATCTATGTGGTTCAAGGCAACTACTTTGGTTTTAAACTGAACTTCACCCATGCCAGGAGCTTCCGGCTCGGGTACATCCATGATTTTTACTTCACGTTCCGATACAAGTTGAAGTGCGCGCAAAACAGTCCCCAGAAATCAATTAGTGTTGGGCAGTGGTTAAGCTACTTCGCGTCCGAATACAAGACATGCGTTTTGCCCACCAAAACCAAATGAATTGGATAGGATGGTTGATACGTCCGCATCACGTTTTTCATTAGGTACCACGTCCAGCGGAATATCCGGATCTGGCGTATCATAGTTTATAGTAGGTGGTATCACACCTTCCAACATGGTCTTGAACGAGAATACTGCTTCTATGGCACCTGCTGCTGTCAGTGTATGGCCAATCATGGATTTATTGGAAGAAATCGGCGTGTTGTGAATTTCGTCACCGAATACAGCATGCAGAGAATTGTACTCCATGCGATCATTCTCTGGTGTGGAAGTGCCGTGAGCATTGATGTAATCGATTTCTTCTACGTTCACATCCGCGTCTTTGATGGCGTTCGAAATGGCAGTAATAACCGGTGCGCCATCAGGGCTTGAACGGGTTCTATGGAAGCTGTCAGCCTTTTCTCCGACACCGCGAATTATTCCAAGAACATTGGCGCCGCGATTGGTGGCGTGCTCAAGAGATTCCAACACAAGTGCTGCCGAACCCTCTGACATTACAAAACCGCTTCTATCCTTCGAAAATGGACGTGAAGCCTTTTCCGGAGCCTCATTGTTTGCGGTTGTTAGTGCAGACAACAAAGAGAACCGGATTAAGCCCTCGGCAGTTACAGACCCGTCAGATGCCACACAAAGGGCAGCTTCTGCTTCGCCTCTGCGGATAGCTTCTATTCCTTGTTGAAGCGCTGTAGCACCAGATGCACAGGCTGTTGAAAGTGAAATTGGAAGGCCACGGGTTTCATATTTCTCAGCCAAACGGAAAGCGATTGTGCCTAATTGAATGAGGCTGTGCATGTTTTCCTGTTTGTGTTCCTGAGCAGATGTGAGTAGTCGCTCATAACCCATTTCACCGTTTTCCGAGCGACTTACCAACTCAAAGCGGTGTTGCCATTCAAGTTCCACCGGAGGCGCTGCAAAGAAAAGTGGTCCGGGAAAGCCATCCTTGCCGAATCCCGCCTGTGCCACAGCTTCCTCTGTGGTGGCATCTGCCATTGCAAAGGAGATGCCTGGTGCGGAAATCTCTTCCGGCTCCATGAAATCCACAGTGCCTGCAATACGTGTGCTGAGACCGTCGGTTGAAAAACGTTTGATCTGATGGATGCCGGATTGTCCGGAAGTCAGTGCATTCCAGTTATCTTCCAATCCTCGGCCTAGTGAAGAAACCGCACCCATTCCAGTTACTGCAATAATTGGCCGGCCTTTGTGATCTGTGTATTTTGTCATGTCTTTACACCTATATCTTTTCAACCAATGCAAATCCTTCACCAAAACCATGGCCAATGGATGTCACAAGAATTTTGGAAACGTCGCCTTCAGCTGCAACTTCCTGTTCTTCGAATGGGGCGTAGAACCCGTTATTTTTCAGAGCTAAGGCTGCTAAAGCCACGCCTGTGGGGAAACTGGCTTCGAGCGGATGCCCGATAAGGGTCTGATAAGCGCGAATAGCCATGTCGTCACCAAACTTCGACTTGATGTAGTCGAGCTCGAATTCTGTTGCGGCTGGAACGCCTGTAGCGCCGGAGATAACAGCATCTGGTGTGCTGCCCAGATTATCCATCATACGATCCATGCGTGATTGAGCTTTGTCGCCATCTCGTTTGCCAAGGTCAGATGAAACTCCGGTCAATTTGGCATATGCTTGAGCGCCTCGGGCCTTTGCGTGTTCGGCTTCTTCCAACACCAGGAAAGCGCCGACGCTTCCCAACCGCATACCGCCGCCATTGGAAAGTCTTGCCTGAATGCCTTCGTCACCGCCCTGATACAGGAAATGACCCAAGACATGTGGAAGAAGAGCATCGGGACGGTCAGCGTTGTAGGACCCGCCGATCAGCATATGAGTGCTAGTGCCGGATGCGATACGTGCCACGGCGTTCTGGATTACTGTGACACCAGCTGACTCTTCACCCATATATGTGCGCGAAGAACCTGTAACCTTGTGCACGATCGAGATATTGCCAGCCAGCAGATTTGAAAGCTGCGCCAGGAAAAGTGTAGGGCGCAAATCAAACGGCAGGCGATCCAGAAGAACCCGCTCGCGGTCATTGCTTGCGACCGCATCCTGAAGAATGGATTCATCGGTTTCAATATCGCGCTCACCACCGCCTGCGGCCACAACAAGATCCATTGTTGAAACCATTTCCTCGTCATCCTTGAGACCGGCGTCGTCTAGAGCCAAGCCGGCGGCATAGGTTCCTAATCTTTGCCAGTTTTCCATCTGGCGTTGATCTTTGCGTGGAATCTGCAATGCCCAATCCATTTCCGGAAGTGGATGTACACCGTAAGGGGGTACTGTTTCGTGGGCGACAATCGGGGCAGGGGCTTTATCACCCCCCAACAGGTTCCAGTGATTTTCTGCACCTTCACCGTAGCAAGACACTAGTCCGATACCGGTGATTACAACT
>CAWUJF010000548.1:0-2887 GCA_963922405.1 uncultured Hyphomicrobiales bacterium
GCCCCGTTTAAGGGGGCGGTTTCTATTTGGATTTGAGATGGTTTTCAACGCCTCAAAACCTCTTCCACCGCGTTTAAGATCCTGACGGTCGAACCTCCTGTGCAGGCGTTCGTGTTTCCTGAATGCAATGTTCGTTCTAAAGGTTTCGCTCAGCGTTTGTTGCTGGCAGCCGTTTGAAGCCCGACGTCGGGATTTGAGCAGAACCTTTTCATAGGCTTTCGCAAAGTTCTTTGTAATGTTGACGTGCTGTTCTTCATGCCATACCGCAAGCTCTGAAAACTCCCGCCAAGCCTTTCTCGTAGCCTTTGATGCTTTCTTGGATCCAGCCCATTTGGGATAGGTATATGTAACATCAACAATTATATCCACATCGGTAACAACGCACCGGTTACCTTGCAGTTCTGCTTTTACGTTCTTGATGTCAAATTTGAATGAAGTGGACGCAAGGACATCCTGTCGGGAATTTCCATGATCTGGCCCATTGCTTGCCATACTTCGGTAAAGTTCTACACCGTTTGCACCGGTGACTTTATAGAATTTCGTCTTCTTTTTTAGAATGACATCTGCATTAGCAATCTGCGGTGTTACCACCGTGGCGGAAATCCCACATATGGCCAAAAGCAGGGTCCTAGTACTAAACTTTTTCACCATATTCCCCCAAGAACTGAACATAAAACCCCTCCTGTCTTTGCTGTCGGATTGAAACCTGTTACCAACGATAATGTTGGTATTATTCACTGACAAGTAAATTCAATGAAATAGGTAAACTTGTGACCACAGCGAGATCCGGCCGCGACATTTCGGCACTGCTTGAAATCATGAAAGCCCTGCGGACACCGGTTACCGGTTGTCCATGGGATTTGGAACAGGACTTTAAATCCATAGCCCCCTACACAATTGAAGAAGCCTGTGAAGTAGCTGACGCTATTGATCGCAATGATATGGAAGACCTTCGCTTGGAACTGGGGGACCTACTCTTGCAATCTGTTTATCATGCTCAGATGGCATCAGAGGCAGGATACTTTGATTTCGGAGATGTGGTGGAAGGAATTACCACCAAGATGATCAGGCGTCATCCGCACGTATTTGGTACCGATGATGTGACCGCAGAGGAATACTCAGCCAAGGGAATGGCTGAAGGCACATGGGAACGCATCAAGGCAGAAGAAAAAGCCGAGGCGGAGGCAATGCGCGTTGCCAAAGGATTACCGGCAAAGCAGCAAAACAAATCTCTACTCGATGATGTGCCAGGTTCTTTACCAGCTCTTGCCTGCGCAGTTAAGCTTCAGAAAAAAGCCGGTAAGGTGGGATTTGACTGGAATGATCCCCACGCGGTTATTGCCAAAATTCGTGAAGAACTGGATGAGCTGGAAACAGAAATCTCTTCCAATAATGAGCCGGACATGAAAGGTGAACTTGGTGATGTGCTGTTTGCTCTTGCAAATCTCGCAAGACACCTGAAAATTGACCCGGATGGCGCACTACGTGACACCAACAATAAATTCAGAAAACGATTTAACTACATAGAGCAAAACATTGATAAAATAGGAAAAACTCTGAACGATTCATCACTGGATGAGATGGATGCATTGTGGAATGAGGCAAAGACCGAAACCTAAGCTTTTTGCAATTTTCCAATCACCGATTGTGTTTCTTCAACCAAACGCTGAATGAGTTCTGCAGTTGTACCTGTGCGGTTTAACGAAACAGCTTGACCCGACCATTGGGCAACAAAATCTGGTTTGTCATTTTCTGCACTGAATTTACGAAGTGGTCCTGTTAGCGTGTTCATCAAAGGGAAATCCGGCAGTTCATCTTCAAACGGCTTGATCTCATCCATATAGCGGTTTTGAAGGCCCCGCGCAGGACGTCCGGAAAAGATTCTGGTAAGCTGGGTGTTTGAACCATCTGAGGCTAACAAAGAGTTCTTGTGAACTTCAGGAATTCCTGTCTCTTCGGTTGTCAGAAAAGCTGTTCCGATCTGAACACCGCTCGCTCCCAACGCAAGAGCTGCAGCAATGCCTCGGCCATCTGCAATACCGCCAGCAGCAATGACTGGGATATCTACCGCATCAACCAGTTGAGGCACCAATGCAAACGTTCCGATAGCAGCTGTCTGCTTTTCCAGATAAAAGCCATGATGACCGCCAGCCTCCCACCCTTGGGCAATAACCGCATCAACGCCTCGCGCTTCCTGTTCACGGGCTTCAGCCGCTGTGGTGGCCGAGCAAAGAATTTTGACGCCACGTTCTTTTAAAGCATCTACGTATTTCTGGTTAGGTAAGCCGAAATGGAAACTCATCACATTGGGGCAGGCCTGCAAGACAGCTTCAAAAATCTCGTCACCAAAAGGGAAATGCGTAGCTACAGCGTCAGGCATTTGATCCTGCCCCATCTCCTCATAGAACGGTTTCAGGAGCTCAAATGCTCTTTCGTTACGATCCGGTTTTTCCACGGGCTCCACATGACAGAAGAAGTTCATGTTGAGGGCGCCGTTTGTCAAAGAACGGGTCTTGTTGAAAGTGTCGATGTAAACGTCAGGCTTCATCATTGCGCAACCAAGCGAACCCATGCATCCGTTATTGGCTGCAGCTGCTGCCATGGCAGGTGTTGAAGCTCCTGCCATAGGCGCCTGAATTATCGGATATTCAATTCCAAAAATATCCATCAACCTGGTGTCAGGCCACATTACCGTTTTCCCTTTCAAAGGACTTAAGTTCAGTTCGCACGTGTCTGTTTCCGCGAAACCGCATGGATACCTCACCGGTTTCAAGATCATTGCGCTCAATTACATGGCAGTTTTTGTAGATCCATGGCAAGCGTCCCAAAGCTTCGATTGGCAGGATAATCTCCATTACATCATCAGAACCGGAGATTTCGTCCTCTA
>CAWUJF010000549.1:0-2883 GCA_963922405.1 uncultured Hyphomicrobiales bacterium
ATACAATCCGATATTGGGGTCCTCATCACTCTTGAATAAATCGACAACGGCACGAACAACTGAGAAGACTGTTGGAGCTCTTGAACGCTCTTCTTCGGAAGCAATTTTACCTCCGGGTTTCACATTCAGAGTTACGGTTTTGCCGTCCCTTTTTGCATCGGCCACATGTTCATGAGTTGAGAGGAGCTTCATCAATGGATCAAGGAAAATTTCACCGCGTGAATTGTAAGCAACGAGTTTCACCTTCCGCCCCTGCGCCTCAATCCCAAAAGGTGGATTAACGATTGCTGTGTCCCAGCGTGTATATCGTCCGGGATATTCATAGTTGGAAGAGAGAACTGCCCCGCGCTGACTGTTTACCCGGTCAAGGGTATTGTCTATCGCACTTTCATATTCAGCAGGAAGGCTGACACGACTGACAGTCACGCCACCTTTAGTTTCAAACTCGATTGCTGCGGAAACCATCCACCCTACTCCTTGTGTTAGCACCGTATTCGTTCGAGCAAAACAAAAGCCGCTCGGACTGTACCGGCGGCTTGATTTTTCTGCACAACAGATCAGTGGCCGCTATTAGCAGCTCCACCACCATGTATGTGCAATTGTTTTTTCCATGGATTGGTTTTAGCGCCCAAAGATTTGGGACGCAAGCAATTTTGAATGAGACTAATAATTTATCAGTTCATGGTGCCCTTAAGAATGGGAGGTCCAATCCGGGCGGATTGGATCGAACCTCCCTGACTAGGATCCCGCCACAGCTCAGACTGCAAACGGGCACACGTGACCGAAAATAGCAGGGGGATCGGTGCATCGTGTCTCGTTGATCTTGCAGCCTTCAAAATCGTTGTTTCGTATATACAACTATAAGTTGTATTTGTAAATAAAAAATTACTCGTAGAGGTTTTCATATCTATCAAGGCATGGTCATCCTTGCAGAAATAAAGCAAAAAATAGGCAAATTTCGGAGAAATAGCTCCAAACGCTTCATTGAAACAACTCTATTGTCTGAATTGATTTCTACTCAAAAATTAAACCTATGGTAGAAAACGACTACTTTACATTAGTCTATTTGACTTGAAATCAGTCGATGATAACCGCATCAGTTTTTCAGAACATCACGCATTTCAGTCAGATTGGTTCTTACGCGCAATATATAAAACCCCATGGTTGTTAGATGCGTTGGCATGATAAACCCGTCTTCCTTGCCGTTTGAGATGATAAGCGGACTGATTGCCACAGCACTCTCCAGCTGAGAGATCATATTATCCCACAAACTCGCAAGCGCACGTTTCTCGATAATGTCCTGAAAATCGTATCGCGCAGCGCGAAGGATGCCCAGGTAACCGTACAATTGACCATGAGCTTCCATAAAAATGTTATCCGCACGCGTATCAAACCAACCACCATTATGACTTTCAGCCCTGCGCTTGATAACCGCAGTTGTTGATCCGATATCTTTCGCGATCCGGTCCATTAAACCACTGAGGTTGTCAGCTCTTGCATCAAAGGACGCACGACAGGCTTCAAGGTTGGTATTGTAAGCATTGAATTCCTTGATCGCATTTCGATAGGACGCCCAGGAGGTTTGCTTAACGCCAGGAGGGTTAAGTCCCACATACCAGTTATACTCAGAGATCTGAAGCAAACCGAGCGCAGTGTTGAGGTTGCTATCGCGTTGCGATGTCCCGCGTGTCCTGCCTAAGGCTTCCTGTAGTTCTATAGCTGTCGAACGAATTGCACGATGAACACCCCTTTGGAATGTAGCCTTGTTATCCATCCAAGGTGTTGCATCCCAGGAAATACCAAACAACCCAAGTTTATAAGGTAATGTGGCGGACATCCACACGTTTTGATTTACGTTAAAATCCAGAAGTTCGCTCGCCACATCCACAATTCCTGATCGCACGCATGTCTTTGCTGTTTCCGTGCCACCATCCGCGCGCACTTCTTCACCCGCTGAAACATCAAGCGCAGCAAAATTGAACTTGTCGGTGTAATTTGGGTTGTAGTCACGCACCCAGGTGGCATTCCAAATGAAGTATGAATACGGAACGATGATGCACAACAACAGGATGACGATCAAAACCTTGAGTATCCAACCAGAGCGGCGATAGAGATTTCGAACCCAGATGAATGGCGAAAGAAGCAATAAGACAAAGCCTTTAATGGCAGATCCAATTGCCCGAAACATTTTCTGTATCATTTCAATGAGTGGATCTAGCATATCACTCCCCTTAAATTAACATTCACAACAAGCTCAAAGTTCAAAGAACCAGATGCATCAAAAATAGAGATCCTGATACATATCTTGTTTGTTTTTCATGTAGGTATCACCAATAGCATTTGCTACAAATTCGCTGTAGGCAGCAGACCATTTTTCGCGATCGCGGTTAAAAACCGGACGATTAAATTCAAATCGCATAAGAAAATCAAAAGGCAGATATTCAGAAATCAGTCGATTGACGAGCGGCATATCAGCGTGTGACGGATTTGCACGACATAGCACTAGCTTTTCGTCATCATCCACATCATCGATATCGATCCGCTCCCAGTTTCCAGCCTCGTCCAAAGCCCATTCGAGAAGCGGTATTTTGTTGTCATCACGGACAACTTTTCGGTTCTCCCTGACCCATCGCCTCACCCAGGTTTGGTTGATTACGGAAGGCGGCATTTCTTCATCACCGGTTCGTTCGGCCAACCAGGCAGCGGCCATTACTCTTCTAAAGGCTAACAAGCGCGATCTTTCAATCCACGATCCTGCAGGTTTTTCAATGCGATTGGTCCGCTCGAGAAACTCATAGACCCGGCGCGCATCATTGATATCAAGATAACTAACTTGCCATGGCCGCGACTTTCGAAAACCCCGAGCAGATGGATCACAAATTA
>CAWUJF010000550.1:0-2865 GCA_963922405.1 uncultured Hyphomicrobiales bacterium
TAAATAGCCACTTAAATTAGGAGCAATCTTTCGTGATCAAATTGAGCCCCAAAATGCGCAATAACAACTGGACTGCCACCGTAGTCGTTTCCTACTCATTATATATATAGGAAAACGATTTACAGAAAATACGGTCTCTTTGAAATCGGTTAAGTCTTCGTTCACCAAAATATAGGATAGTCTTTCCAAACCTCTTGGAGACAAAAATGTTTAAGTATTTGGCAGCAGCCCTAATTTCAGGAATGATTACCTTCACCAATGTACAACCGAGTGTTGCCACGGGAAATGTTTTCTCGACAAAAGATGCTGTAATCGTCACAGTCGATCAGGCGAAAGTTTTTCGCATAGCTAAACCCGCTTCCACAATTATTATTGGCAACCCGTCAATCGTGGATGCTACGATTGAAGATGAGAAGACACTTGTTCTGACAGGAAGATCATTTGGTGTCACCAATCTCATCATTCTCGACAAAAAAGGCAATGCGATAATTGATCAATCGGTGGTCGTTAAAAGTCATGAAACAAATACGGTACGGATTTATCGCCGTGACAGCCGCGAAACAATGGCGTGTGCGCCTGTTTGCGAACCTACTTTGACCATTGGCGATAACGCAGAATCGTTCGGCTTTGCACAAACTCAGATTCAGCAGCGTAATGCACTTTCAGCTGGCGGCGGCGGTTAATAACCAATTAGATCCCGCAATCAACTATCCAAAAATACTTATTCAGGCCTGCAAGACATGTGGGCCTTTTTGCTTTTGAAAACAAAGAATGAAACAAGAAGCGCCGAATTCATCATTCGACGGTGGGCTTGGAAAATTCATTAAAATTTTAATGACTGCTTAAAGTCTTTTTAAACTGTCCGCTGGTATCATTTTGGTTCCGGGAACTTAGTTATGAGTGGTTAGATGAGTAAATCTATCGGTCAATCATTTAAACGATTTTTCAGCATGCCGAAAATCGTGAGACGCTTCAACAACGACGAAAAAGGTGTGACAGCCGTAGAATTCGCCTTCGTGGCAGGTCCCTTTTTCCTGATTATTTCTTCAATTATTGAGGTATCCATATTTCTGTTTGCATCGCAGTATCTGGAAACATCCATAGACAATGTAGCCCGAGACATAAGAACAGGAAATCTGCAAAGTGCCGTTCAAACTGCTGTAGATACTGAACTTGCAGCACAAGCGTCCAAGCCACCATCTGAACAAAAAACAGAGGAAGAACTGGTTAAAGAGGCGTTCAAAGATCAGTTTTGCGCAGAGATTGTAGCCCTCTTTGAGTGTGATGGCATACTTGTACAAGTAACCACAGCGAACAATTTTTCCTCCCTGAACCCTCTCCCACAGCCATCAAACGGTAGCTTCGATCCAAATGACTTCAGCCAACAGGATGTTCAGTCTGGCCAAATTTTCAAGGTGCATGCGATCTACGAATGGCCAGTGTACACCAACTATGTTGGAAGAAGTTTCATTAGTCCGGGCAATAATTCGATTTACATTAATGTAACGGCTGTTGTTAGAGCAGAGCAATTCTAGTGAGAATGAGATTTGGCAATGTTTAAGAAAATCAAGAATAACTTAAAGTACCGTTGTTACGAAGTTGTCAGCAAGTTTCGCGATTGCACGCGTGGTGTTGCAGCCGTTGAATTCGCTCTGTTATCACCATTACTTTTGCTGATTTACATAGGAACTGTTGAATACTCGCTAGCAATTTCAATCGATCGTAAATTGTCTAGGTCAGCAAGTGCTATCGCTGACCTGATTACGCAACAAGAACAGTATCAGGATGCGAATGATCTGTTTCAACTTATGACTATCAGCAATGAAATCATGTTCCCCTATGAGGATAAAGTTCCTTGTATAGTTTTAACCGGCATTAGAATCGACGGTACAACTGCTAGAGTTGATTGGAGTTATGACAATGCCGCTCTGCCAGACGGTACAGACCCAGACACTGAAACACGTCCGGATGAACTCAAGAAAGCAGAAAACTGCGGGACAGCTACACCTCAAGCAGATGAGTTGGCAAAGATCTCACGACCTACAGCCAGTACGGTTGATATTCCTGCCAGCATAACCCGCGACGGTGATTTCCTTGTAATAGCAGAGGTCTCTTATCAGCATTTCCCGATTTCGTTTTTCCCAACAATTAAACGGAATGAAGGTGCAAATGGTGCAAAAGAAGGTATGGGGAGATTTATGGAGTCTTCCACGACATCCATCGAATTGAGTGATGTTATTTATCTCCGTCCTCGAATTGGTGATAGCATATGTGTTGCGGATACATGTCCCTAGAAAAAGGCAACAACTATTCACCTTCAACTTTTTCAGAATCACCCGGTAGCGGATCACCTGGATCTACTTCCGGGTTTTCTTTTGGTGAAAAACTATTCACCAGTTCTACCAGCTGCTGGTAGTTCTCATGGCTGGCCGGTGAAAAACCACCACTGAAAACCGGCTCAATTACATCGTAAGCGATTGGATCACGTTCTGCGAGGTTTATAAGCGCCTCACGCAAAATACGTTTAGCCTCTCCATTAATTTTGCTGCGAACGAGATGTGTTCTGTGCGGTATAGGTTCCGATTTCCAGATTATTTGATAATTGGAAACCCTATTACCTTGAAGCTCAGCCAATTGCCTCAAAGTCCCGCGCGAATATCCCGAAACTGGGTCACCAGTCATAGAGCTCCAACCAATCAAAGCATCAAAACTTCCCTGACTGAATTTTTCCAGTAAGCCTTCCTTTCCTGAAATGAACTCAATCGGATTTAACTGCGTATCAATCTGGACATTCTGTTTTGAGAGTTCATAGACTATCAATTTATGCCCGTCGATGGAGTCTTGAGCAGCACCGGCCAGTCTTGC
>CAWUJF010000551.1:0-2855 GCA_963922405.1 uncultured Hyphomicrobiales bacterium
TCAAAGCTATCACGGTAATACTCTTGGTGCGCTTGCGGCAGGTGGGAATGAATGGCGGCGTGAACCCTTTTCGCCTCTGATGATCGAGACCAGCCATATTTCACCCTGCTATGAGTACCGCGAAAAACATGATGATGAGAGTGCATACGAATTCGGCCAGCGGGTTGCCAATGAACTGGAAGCGGAAATAAACCGCTTGGGCCCCGAAACGGTAATGGCCTTTGTGGCTGAACCGGTGGTGGGTGCAACGCTTGGCTGTGTCCCTCCGGTTGAAGGCTATTTCAAGCGTATTCGGGAGATTTGTGATGAATATGGCATCCTGTTGATACTGGATGAAGTCATGTGCGGCATGGGCAGGACGGGTTCACTGTTTGCTTGCGAACAGGATGGTGTTGCTCCTGATATCTCAGCAATTGCGAAGGGCCTGGGCGCTGGCTATCAGCCTATCGGTGCTATGCTATGTACCGATGAGATTTATGAAACTATCGCCAACGGTTCAGGGTTTTTCCAGCATGGGCATACCTATATTGGCCACCCCGCAGCCTGTGCAGCTGGATATGCCGTTGTTTCCACAATTCTGAACGATAATCTGATCGACAATGTGCAGAAAATGGGTGGGCAACTAACACAGGCTCTTCATGACAAGTTTGGTCAACATCCGCACATCGGTGATATTCGAGGACGAGGGTTGTTTATCGGTCTCGAAATAGTTGAGGACAGATCAACCAAATCGACATTTGATCCCTCAAAACAGATCAACAAGCAGATCAAGCGTAAAGCGTTCGACTCCGGTCTGATGTGTTACCCAATGGGTGGAACAGTGGACGGGCGAAATGGTGATCACGTGCTGCTTGCGCCTCCATTTATCATGGATGAAAGTCATCTGGATGAGATTGTCACCAAACTCGGTGATGCAATCGAGGCTGTGCTTTGAAGACCCTGCCTGATGTGATGGTGGCACCGAACGGGGCAAGGCGTAAAAAATCAGATCATCCGCAGTTACCGGTTACGATCGATGAGATCGTCGCGACTGCAACAGAATGTTTCAATGAAGGTGCTGGCGCACTGCATGCCCACGTGCGGGATGCTGAGCAAAATCACGTACTGGATGCTGGCCTTTATCGTGAATTGATTTCTGAAATGAGTTCGGCCGTTCCTGATATGCACGTACAAATTACAACGGAAGCGGTTGGGATCTATACGCCGGATCATCAGCGCCGACTTGTGAAAGATGTGATGCCTAAAGCGGTGTCTGTTTCGCTTGCTGAAATGCTGAGCGATGGCGATATGGAAGCAGCTCGAAGCTTCTATGCATTTGCCGAGGAAGCGGAAATAGCAGTTCAACATATCCTCTACAGCAGTGACGAACTAAGACACTTTCTACAATTGGCAGACGATGGGTTTTTCCGAAGTGAAAACCACCAACTGCTCTTTGTGCTTGGGCGTTATTCTCAAAATCAACAGAGTCAAATCAGTGACTTAACCCCCTTCATTGATACGCTGAATCAAGTCACTGAAACCTATGATTGGGCTGTTTGTGCCTTCGGCCATAGCGAAACTGCATGTGCACTCAAGGCATTTGAGCTTGGTGGAAAATGCCGTGTGGGATTTGAAAACTCGATCTGGAATGATGATGGTGGCATTGCCAAAAACAACGCCGAACGGGTCGCTGAGATCATCCGAAAACGATCAAACGAGACCTTATCCTAAACTGGCAATTGATCACGTAACTCGTGCCACTCAGAGCACTTGAGCGGCCACTTCATCCAGACTTTTTGACACGGCTTCCAGCACAAAATCAGCATCAGACTTGGTCATGATCAACGGAGGACTGAATGCCATTGAGTCTCCCAGATTTCGTGAAATCACTCCATTGTGAGCAAACGCAGTTGCAGCAAGTGCGCCAAGTGTTCCAGGTTTCTCACCTGGGGATTTGGTTTCCTTGTCCATCACCAGTTCGATTGCTGCAATCAGTCCGATACCACGCACTTCGCCAACAATCGGATGGGATCTGAGTTCAGCAAATCCAGCGCGCAAATAGGCACCAACATCACGAGCGTTACTCACCAGATCACGCTCTTCGATGATCGCAAGGTTCTCAAGAGCAATAGCAGAGCCCACCGGATGGCCAGCACCCGTCATTCCATGCCCAAGCGTGCCTATGCGATTGCTTTCATCGGCAACCGGTTCAAACACACGATCATTCATCATGAAGGCTGACAGCGGGAAATAAGTGGAGGTTAGACCTTTGGAAAGAGTCATAATATCGGGCTTGATATCGAAGGTCTGGGAACCGAACATCTGTCCTGTACGGCCAAACCCACAGATCACCTCATCTGCAATGAGCAGGATGTCGTATTTGTTGAGAACTGCCTGGACTTTTTCCCAGTAAGTTGCTGGCGGCACGACCACACCCCCTGCTCCCATCACCGGCTCACCTATAAATGCAGCTACCGTTTCCGGCCCTTCAGCCAAAATCATCTCTTCCAATTCCTTTGCCATGCGAGTAGCAAAATCCACTTCGCTTTCACCTTCATGAGCATCACGGTAATGGTGCGGGCAACCGGTATGGAGAATGTTTGAGAAGGGAAGATCGAACGAGCGGTGATTGTTCGGCAACCCGGTCAGGCTTGCGGAAAGTGCCGTTACACCGTGATAACCGCGCAATCTGCTGATGATTTTCTTGCGTTCGGGCTGACCCAGTGCATTTGATCTGTACCATATGAATTTTACAATTGTGTCGTTCGCTTCTGACCCTGAATTTGTGTAAAAAACCTTGCTCATGGGCACTGGTGCCATGCTGATCAGCTTTTCGGCGAGATCAACCGCAGGGCTGTGCGATTTGGAAGCAAAGT
>CAWUJF010000552.1:0-2847 GCA_963922405.1 uncultured Hyphomicrobiales bacterium
CCATTCAGACCGAGGCGATGGCGAGGAGCGCTTATTCCTAATTCTGCCGAGATAGTGATTGAAATCAACAATCCTGAAAAACGACCCGTGAACGCCGTAGCTGATCATACAGAGTTTAAATCTGTCAAAGAGGTCCGTGTGGAGCTTGATGCGGATAATGTGGGCACGATTTTGTTTGATCCGGACCACTCTTGGGATGAGAGAATCCTGGCTGAGCAGTTTCAATACTGATCAGACGGTAAATATTCTCACCCAGGATCAGGCTGCCTTGCGCTCAAGCTCTTCTTCAGAAACCGGAACAGAAATCAGGTCACAATCATAACCAGATATCTGCAATGCGGCCATGTCGAGAACTGTTTCATCATCAGCAAGCAAATTTGATGACGTGACAAAGTATGGTTTCGACATTCTTGATTCATAACCGCTCACAGTTAGCATTTCATCATCGATAATTGCCTCTGACGAAACGAGATCAGCAGTACAATCTGCGATAGATTTACCAAGTAGAGTTTCGTTAGGTTGCTCCACTTCTTCCATGACGCGCAGCACAGGACTAGCCACTTCCACCAATTCGACTTCGATCGCGAAGGGCTCAATATCAAACCCATCCGGGATCAAATCCTGTTCGGAAATATCGATATTGATCTCTTCGACCTCCGGGGCATTTCTGCCGGCAATTTCCATTGCTTTCGATTTAGCACTGTCTCTAGCTGCTTCTGCCGACAGCCTGCGAAGCAACACAAGCAATTCATCTACGGTTGAATTCTTCTGACCCGTGTAAGTCTCTAAAACTTCACGAGTAACAAGAAACGGCAACCTTGATTGATTGATTGGGGATCCTGAAGACAGCAAACGCCTCCAGGTTGAAATCGCGCTGTAAAAGACTGAAAACGCAGCGCTTGGGAGCCCGGCTCTGTCATAAACAGCTTTGAATGCAGAACGGCGATCTTTGGTTAGAATTGCCTCGACTCTCGAGAATTTTACACCACTCAGCTCTGAGAAAGCACATGCAACCAGGGAAATGTTACCCATGCAAACAGCGCGTAACAGGAAGGAAGCGGTCATACGCCCCTGCTCTACTATCGAGCGCACAATGTTGATCACATCAGCATCGTTGACCTCTGCCGCGTACTGAATAATTGCGCGATCGCATGATTCCGCCACTACGTTTTTGATTTTGCTTTCTGACACCCATCCACGTGACAACACAAAAGATGTCAATGATTCACCAAGCTTGTTTATGAGGGTCAAACGCGTTTTCGCCAACAGATCAGTGTGGTCCAGAAGTACGGTTCTCAGTTGAGTATCATTGCCAAAACGCTCTGCCACACAATGCAGGTTTTCTCCGGATACCTCTGCAACTGGATTTGAAAGAACACCCATGCATGCGTCTGCGCAGGCATATGTACAAAGTGCATCAACGACGCCGGCTGAGAGCCATGGCCTGCAGGAGATGGCAATTTGTTGCTCAACAGTTCCGGATTTGATCATGTCGACCAATTCCGCATCATGGAATACAGGAGAACGTGAAAGTACGATCATTGCAATGTCATCACGGTCTCCCACAAGACCGAAAACGATGTGTCTGGGAGCTCCCGCATATGCTCCGAGCTCTTCGGCGATCCGAAGCCTCACTTCAGCAGATCTGTCTTCCAGCAAAGTCGTAAGTGCAGCCTCAACGTTTTCACGTTCTTCCAAATCAATGTCAGCACGTTTGAGAACGCGCACCATTGCTCCTGCCGCTTCTATACGTTTTGACACTGGTGCGGTGTCAATCCAATCCAGAAAATACTCGATAACCATTCAAACTCCTGCCCGTAAGACCAACGGGATTTTTCCTGCAAGAGTTATAGGCTCTAAAAATTAACGATCGGTTCACCATACGAAAAAAGACAAAATTAAGATTTCAAGTTTGAAATTTTTGACTTATTTCGGAAATCCTGGTCGAATTTTTTCATGAAGTCCTTCAGAAAAACCAAAATCAAGATAGCCAAGACGGGTAATCGGCTCTGCCAACATGACATCAAACCTGCCATCGCGAATCACCGCTTCATCAATGTGGACACCGACGACTTGACCAATAATGATCACAGCACCGGTTTTCTTTCCCTCAAGATCCTCTGTTTCCAGCACATTGGTGACCTTACATTCCAAAGCCGCATAGGCGTTCGCTACCCGAGGAGGTGAAACCAGATTGCTCTCTGCTGCTTCGATATTATAGTAGTCGAACTCACTTACATCGCTAGGGGCAGGAGCAGAAGAAAGGTTCATTTCATCAGCCAGAGATTTGCTTGCATAATTAAAAACGAATTCTCCTGACTCAGAAGCGTTGTTAGCGTTGTCCTTATAACCTTCTGAAGCAAACATAAGCATTGGTGGCATTCCGCCCACCAGATTGAAGAAACTGTAGGGTGCCAAATTAGCGACACCATCTTTAGACAGCGTTGAAATCCAGCCTATTGGACGAGGAGCAATGATTGCTTTGATGGGGTCATGAGGCAACAATGACTTGTCACGATCTTCTGGTTTAAAAAACATGGAGGAAGTTCCGGAAGGGTTTACAGGTATACACGCGACCATCAAATAGCGACTTGAGGATTAGAAAACAACTTCATTGCCATGAAATAATCGAAGTTTTACAATTGTACTGCTTTGAAAACAAAAATTCGGGATTGCCTTAACTTGATAACTTTCGCAAAAATCAAAAGCGCGATAATTTCGTTCACTTTATTTGCATTTGTTCCCCTGTTGGCGGCAGCGCAGTCGGAGGAACCTGCCAAGCAAAGAATTTTGCTGGAAGCGCGGTTGAGCGAAAATACCGAGATCATCAAGGACGGGGTGGAATGG
>CAWUJF010000553.1:0-2831 GCA_963922405.1 uncultured Hyphomicrobiales bacterium
AAGCGCTTCAACAAAACTGAAAAGATTTATTGGCAGGAAAGAGGTCTACAGCTTTCCGGCATTTCAGACCGTCATTTCCATACAGATTACAACCTGCCAGACTCCAAGTTTGATAGACGGTTTTGCCATGGAACAGCAGAATTTACAGATGGTTCAACCCGAAGGATCCACTATCTAATTGAGAGCAATGCGGGCTTTGCAGGTTTCACCTGGAATGTGGAGTATTGCATTCACGGTCTTGATCCTTACCGCTACTATGATGGCCGTTGCCGTCACCTCAGCCGCCAGACATCAACCCGTTTCCCGTAATCTGAATTACAGGGCACCAGCCGGGTATAACAACTTCATAGATAGTGCAGCCTGTTCTGTGTAAGAGCGTGGGTCGATCTTTATTGGGCCTTTTACCAATGAATGTTGGATAGCTTTCTCCGGTTGTACGATAGCAACTTCCTGTTCTGCTTCTTTAGCAGGTGATGGAGCTGGCACGGGAATACCGTAACTTTTCACATTCTGCCGCGTTATATCGATCTCAACTGCGAAAGTAGCGGTTACAACAGGTTGCGTAACATCAACCTGCTTTTTGGCCACAAGAACCTCTGTGGAGGTTTCAGGAGATTTGCGTTCGGGCACCAGGAAATTGAATGGCCATTTCTCTTCCAGTTCAGCTGCTGTGTACGGTGTGACATTCACATCTATGTTCGGCTCAGTGCCTTTCACGCGATACAGACACTTCTTCTTGTTGCAGTTTATGCCGGAGGAGAACTGCCATATGGAGTAGTTATCCCAATTGCCCATAGGGAACACACCCTTTATCTCACTGCGATATCTGGCGTACCAAAGGGGCAAGCGAGACAGGAGAGGAAATTCCGCTCGTCTAGCCGCGATACGTTGCGCGGTGTTGTGATTTGTGTACAAAATCGGATAGCGGCCCAGTCTGAAATAGATGTGGCGGGCAAACGCTTCAGCATCTTTGAACGATATCCATTTTGATGGATCATCATGCTCAATATCCAATGCAATCAGTTCGTCAGGTTGTGGATCGGCAAATTCAATAAAATGATTGGCCTGCTCTATCGGGTTGCCTGGACGGCCCAAATGATAAGCGCCCCATTTTAGACCAAATGCTTTTGCCACCGTACGACGCGTTTTATATAGCTGTTGCTTTAGCCAATAGTTCTGGAAAGTCTTGGCACAAAGTGTCCGCTTGGTTTCGTCGCCACTGCAGGAATACGGAGGTGGAATGCCATCGCTAGACTTTGCAATGAACCCACGAATTCGCTTGTTCTTTGTAACCTCTGCCCAGTCTATGGGATTTTTCTCATAGGCATCCAGTACCAAGGCTTTTTCTTTGTTACGCCAAGGTTGGTTGAAATCCGCCGATAATGCAATTGAAGGAAAAGTCAGCCAAAGAACAATGAAAAAGCAGACCCGCACTAACCGTGAAACCGGCATACGGTTTGAACTCATAACTTCATTCTCAGCTAAATTAGCCCCCGGCAAACTGTTGCTCCCCATTGGAACTTATCCCGTAATCTTTCAGCCTATGGCTTTGTAGTTAATATTACGTAACAAGGTTGCCTGAACCCCTGCACTGTGAGTCGCTTATGACCATACAATTATGGGGATAAGATGACGATAGGTTATTTCCACTTCCATTCTGCCGTAAGGATTTACTACAAGACATATGTATCTGTGTTTTTAAATTCAGTTTAACCCTTACAATCAATGATTTCACACCTATATGTTCAAAAACCTACCTAAAGAGTAATCCGTAATATGTTGTCCTATCTGCTACTCCTTGCCGGACTTGCTATCCTTGTATTTGGAGGGGACATCCTTGTTCGCGGTGCGGTTTCAGTCGCAGAGCGATTCGCGGTTTCTCCCCTGATCATAGGATTGACAATTGTCTCCTTGGGCACCTCCGCTCCTGAGCTGTTTATTTCGGTGCAAGCAGCCCTTGCCGGCTCAGGTGGCCTGGCTGTAGGTAATGTGGTGGGTTCAAACATCGCCAATGTTTTGCTCGTTCTTGGCCTGCCCGCTCTTATTGCCTCTCAACCGGTAAAAGAAGACGGGGTAGGAAAGAATATTCTGGTGATGCTCGGGATCACCATCGTATTCATGGCCATGATGTCGAAGGGACAAATGGGCGTCATTGATGGTTTGATCCTGCTTGGGCTACTCACCGTGTTTCTTTGGGATCAATACCGAACTTCAGTCAAAGCAAATGGTGATGCACCTGACTATCATGACGAAATCGGAGAAGGCCCATCTTCGCCGACTGTGGCCAGTCTCTTTCTTCTTTTCGGAATAATCCTGCTACCCATTGGGGCACAACTCACAGTTTATGGTGCTCATGATATTGCCCTGAGATGGGGCCTTTCAGACGAGGTTATCGGCCTGACAGTTGTTGCCATTGGCACCTCACTACCCGAACTTGCGGCATCCACGATGGCGGTTATTCGGGGTAATTCCAATCTGGCGATTGGTAACGTAGTGGGATCGAACATATTCAATATTGCAGCGATTATGGGGTTAACAGTTGTTATTGCTCCTATTCCGATTGGTGACCATATCATCCACCTGGATATGTGGGTAATGTTGGCAGTTGCGTTAGGACTTGGTTACATAGCCATGTTTCATGAGGCCATCACCCGGCTATTTGGCCTTGTTCTCATGATTGCCTACACCAGTTATATTGTGTTTGCATTGATCAGTTGAGGCACAAGGATATGAGAACCGCATTAGTAACTGGAGGTGCAAAGCGAATAGGCGCTTCTATTGTCACCGATTTGGCCAAGAATGGGTTCAATGTGGCGATCCATGCCGCCTCC
>CAWUJF010000554.1:0-2831 GCA_963922405.1 uncultured Hyphomicrobiales bacterium
GAGCTGATTTACAAAACTAATGATAAGCAAATTGAAGGTGAGGTGATTGAACGGCCAGAACATCACTCCACGTTCCAGCATCTGCCAATTCCTCATGAAACACAACTCCACCTCCAATTATCTGAAGCCTATCTCGATGTTAAAGACAGCCTGACGTTTCATGTTACCAGGGAATGGGAGATGGGCCTTGGTTACAACCTGATGCCTGTGGTCTTGGGCTTAGGTATCGCGGTTTATTTCTGGGCTCCCGCAGAACCTTCAATTTTCGCTCTAGTGCTGACCCCGATCATTGGCATGCTGGTACTGAGAAAACTCAGCCAGTTTGGAAACTGGTACTATGTTTTTCTTGGTATCATAGTATTCCTTTGTGGGATGCTGGCAGCAAAGATCGCCGTCCATAACAGCGAGCCAAAAGTTATTGAAAAACGAATGATAACAGAAGTATCCGGTATGGTCTTAAACGTGGATCAAAACCGGAGAGGGGCTTCGCGCTATTTGATAAGACCGCAAGCAGTTTCAGGTCTCAATGCAGATGAAATGCCACTCCGGTTAAGAATTTCAGCTTCGTCGAAACATGACAGGCTACTTCCGGGTGACACAATCAAGGGGTTGGCTAATATCCAACCGGTATCCGGTCCTGTCATGCCCGGAAGCTACGATTTCGCGTTTTTTGCTTGGTTTAATGGTCTGGGTGGCAGTGGCTATTTCATGGGTCCACCGGTTGTGGGAAAGAAATTAGCCGAACCCAATCTCAGTGATTGGCTACATGTTCTGGTCAACCGGTTCAGAAGCCGCATCGAACAAAGGATCAGGTCTGCTTTACCGGATGAGACGGGCCACGTAGCCATCGCCCTTGTGACGGGCAACAAGTCAGGTATTACCGAACCGATCAGGCAGGCTTTGCGAAATACAGGGCTGGCACACATATTGGCGATATCAGGTTTGCATATGGCATTGGTCACCCTGACTGTTGTGGCGCTGATACGACATGCAATGGCAAACATACCCTCAGTGGCCCTCGTGAAACCGGTCAAGAAGATAGCCGTCTGTTTTGGCTTTGTCAGTGCCACGGGATATCTCATGATTTCTGGCTGGGGAGTTGCCACTCAAAGGGCCTGGATCATGATCAGCGTCATGTTGCTGGCGGTTTTGCTGGATCGACGGGCAATCACCATGCGCAGCGTGGCAACAGCAGCTACCATCATTTTGATCATCAGACCGGAGAGTTTGTTTTCACCTGGATTTCAAATGTCATTCGCAGCTGTGACCTCGCTTGTTGCAGGCTACGAGCTCATAACGAAATACAGGTTCGAACGCAGGGATATTCATCCTTACGCTCATCAGACTCACTGGATATTCAGAACTTTCAAGTTCATCAGCCTGTATTTTGGTGGTATTGCTGCAACGAGTATCATTGCCGGGCTGGCGACTGCAATTTTTGTAGCCTGGCACTTTCATCAGAACGCACCTCTTGGCTTGTTGGCAAATCTGCTAGCCATGCCCATTGTATCATTGATCATAATGCCAGGTGTGCTGTTTTCTGTGTTGCTGATGCCCTATGGGCTCGAAAGCCTGGCGCTTGCACCCGTATCAATCGGAATTGGTTGGGTGATCGACATTGCTCAAAGGATCGATGCCGTTTCACCAACTAGTATAACGGGTGTATTACCCGGCAACTTCATTATGTGCATTGTCTTGTTTTTGATAACTTTGACAGTTCTGAAAACCAAACTGCGGCTACTCGCTTTCGTACCGTTATTGGCAGCGTCAATCTTCTGGCAATCATCCAGACCACCGGACATTCTGATCTCGGAAAATGGCCGAACCATCGCCATCAAAAGCAAAGACAATCAGTTGATTTTACCTTTCAGGAAGTCAGGAAAATTTGAAAGTACAATTTGGTTAAAAGCCTGGTCTGGTGGGGAAGCTGCTGACGTCACGCTCCACAAGGATCAGTGCAACAGGGAGCGTTGTATTCTGCCTTTGCCCACGGGAAAGGTTTTGCATCTGGTTTATAACCCCAGATACATTGCGTCATCATGTATGCGTTCAGATATCCTGATCGCACCACGTCTTTGGTGGGTCAATTGCAGGGACAGGACACCTGAACTGATCCTCAAACGAGAAGATTTTGAAAGATCCGGAAGCCATGCAGTCTACATAGATACCTCTCAACCAAAGGGCAGACCACAATACCTGATCGAAACAGCGCGAACCGGTGCGAACCGACCCTGGCAACGAAAATGGCAAACCGCTGAAGAGGCTTCTGCTCAGTACTCTCGAAAGCGCAAACCTAGTTATATTGACGAATGAGCCCTACAAGCTTGCCCTGAACCTTCACACGGTCAGAAGGCAATACACGGGTTTCATAGGCCGGATTAGCCGCCTCTAGTGCAATATTAGTACCTTCACGTCTGAACGTCTTCAGCGTGGCTTCAGCATCATCCACCAAAGCGACTACGATCTCACCGCCACGGGCAGTATCTGCCTGCTGGATGATAACCGTATCACCATCATGAATGCCCACATCGATCATTGAGTCACCATCTACGGTGAGGGCAAAATGCTCACCACTTCCGATCATTTCAGGCGGGACCGTTACAGAATGGGTGTTGTGCTGAATGGCCTCGATAGGAACACCTGCAGCAATCCTTCCCATCACAGGAACCGAGAAGCCGTAGCTTTCTTCATCGATCCCGGATCCTGACATGCCAGGGAAGGGAGTCACATTATCACTGGAATAGTTCTTTGAAGCACCAAGACCTCTATTGCCGAAGTCAGCCTGAATAACACTCCCGGAATTGCCTGAAACAGTACTTGGCGTATCATTC
>CAWUJF010000555.1:0-2826 GCA_963922405.1 uncultured Hyphomicrobiales bacterium
AAGCTCCTGAAGATAAACGCGTTCCGACAGTCCCCGAGCGGGCCATACTGGGCATGCATGACATGATGACAAACGTGGTGCGCCAACAGTTGAACATGATGGAAGCGGTGCCCAAAACCATGGGCAAGATGATCGATATGGCCGCGCCAGTTGTTTCGGGAAAGGTCAAGCTACCCCAGTTTATGGCTCCAAAAACACCTTTTAACGGATCCATCTCCCCTGCCCGCTCTTATTGTGCAAGAACGATTTCACTTCCTGATGTGAAAGCGATTTCAAAAGCCACCGGCACCAAGTTGAATGATGTGGTGATGGCGATTTCAAGTGGCGCCTTACGGGCGTATCTGAAAGGCAAACATATACTGCCGGACGCGCCTCTGGTGGCATTCGTTCCAATTTCCACAAGGGAAGCCGGAGATACGGACATCCGCAATCAGGTTTTCGGTATGAATTGTGCTCTTGCCACGAATTACGGCGATCCTTTAAAGCGGTTACAGAAAATCAATGAGGAAACCGGTTCCTCTAAAGCACTATCTGGAAGCGTTCAGGATATTGCACCGAAAGATTACACGTTAATCGGCGCACCCATGTTGCTGCCAGGGCTGATGCAGCTTTATGGCGAAAGCAAGTTGGCAAATGTTTTGCCTAATGCGGTGAATGTTACAATCTCGAACACTGCTGGACCTCCGTTCCCGATGTATTGTGCGGGTGCAAAGGTGGTGGCTCTTTATCCTGTTTCCATCCCAATTCATGGAATTGGCTTGAACATTACAGTACAGAGCTATCAAAAGAGCCTGGATTTCGGTCTTACAGCGGATAAAAAGTCTGTTCCGGATATAGCTTTGCTGGGTGATTTGCTGGTTGATGCGTTTGAAGAATTGCGTGATCTGGTCCTTGAAAAACCTGATGGTGGTGAAGAACCGTCCAAGCCAGTCGTTACGAAATCGGCCGCAAAACCCAAATCTACAGCTCAGAAAACACCAGTTGTGAGGAAGCGCGCCTCTAAGAGTGCAAAAGCTGCAAAGAAAGCTAGTTAAGATGAATTTCACCGGCATAAAATCGGTGAATTCACACACAGCTTCCTATTACGTTAACGTTATTGAATTGGACATCTGGTAATTTGTAACTATATTACGAGTCGGAGGAGATACGCGAAAACAGCGCTGATAGCGCGGTTTTTGTGTCGGGAAGTAATAACTAACTTCCGGGATATGGAGGCTTAAATTATGGTAGATATAGCGGCAAAACCGCCAAGTCGTGGTCTTATGTTGTTGGAATTGCGTGCAATTCCGGAACTTTTTGGATTTGCGGTCTCACTCCCCACCCTTGCTACACTTGCTCCTCGAGGCGACGGTCAACCCGTATTGGTTTTACCAGGTCTGATTACATCCGATCGATCAACAATTGCGCTTCGTTCTTTTCTTACCACGTTAGGATACCCTACCTATGGATGGGATCTGGGACGGAATTTCGGCCCAATTCCAGGTATTGAAGAGGGTCTGAAACGCAGACTAACCGATCTCAACGATAAATATGGGAGAAAAGTCAGCCTTGTTGGTTGGAGCCTTGGCGGCATTTATGCCAGACAGATGGCCAAGCAAATGCCAGATCAGGTAAGGCAGGTGATTACGCTTGGAAGTCCATTTGCCGGAGATCCTAGAGCAACCAACGCCTGGAAACTCTACCAGATGACAAGTGGCCATAAGGTTGATGATCGCAACCATCATATGGGTGGTGATATTGCGAGACGCCCAGATGTGCCTACGACAGCCATCTACAGTAAGACTGACGGTGTCTGTGCATGGCAAAATTGCATCGAAGAAGAAAGCAAGATTTCTGAAAACATTGAGGTTACCGGCAGTCATTGCGGGCTCGGACATCATCCGGCAGCAGTTTACGCAATTGCGGACAGACTTGCTCAAGCGGAAGGAAAATGGAAAGCCTTTGATCGTTCTGGTTTCAAGAGTCTTCTTTTTCCCAAAGC
The DNA here is from genome assembly GCA_963922405.1 of uncultured Hyphomicrobiales bacterium. Taxonomy (GTDB): domain Bacteria; phylum Pseudomonadota; class Alphaproteobacteria; order Rhizobiales; family Rhizobiaceae; genus JAALLB01. Next base: position 1,982 of record CAWUJF010000555.1, read on the forward strand.
TGCCAAAACCAGCAGATAAAACCAACGCTGGCACAATAGCAATTTCTCTGTCATCATGTTTGCCCGAGTCTAATTTAACGGCGCGATCATGAACGAAAAAACCTTTCTAACTTCCGCTCATTGGGGCACGTATAGAGCCGTCGTTAAAAACGGTAAACTTGCCGAAATGAGGTATTTTGAAGAGGACCCGGATCCCTCTCCTATCGGCCTTGGAATTGTTGACACCCTTGATGCTCCCAGCCGGATTACCGCTCCGATGGTGCGGGAAAGCTGGCTCAAAAACGGCCCTGGAAGCAATACCCACCTACGTGGAAAAGAAGCTTTCGTGGAAGTCTCATGGGAAAAAGCCGAGCAACTGGTCGCAGAGGAACTCACGCGCGTTAGGCAGGAACATGGATCGAATTCCATTTTCGCTGGATCCTATGGATGGTCCAGTGCCGGAAGGTTCCATCACGCTCAAAGCCAATTGAAACGCTTCCTGAACTGTTCAGGCGGATTTACAAGATCCGTTTTCACTTATTCATTCGCGGCAGCTGAAGCGATGATCCCCCACGTGCTTGGCACTTTTCGTGAGGGCTTGAACACGACGACCAGCTGGAAATCCATCGCCCAAGAGGGTGAACTTGTAGTGGCCTTTGGAGGAATTCCCCTGAAAAATGGCCAGATTGATGCCGGTGGGCTTGGGGCACACAGACAGAAAGACGGTATTCTCAGCGCTCACAAAGCCGGCGTAAAATTCATCAACATCAGTCCTTTGCGAAGCGATATGATGGATGAAATTGATGCTGAATGGTGGGCGGCGCGTCCCAATACGGATGTGGCCATTATGCTAGGCTTAGCCTATG
>CAWUJF010000556.1:0-2819 GCA_963922405.1 uncultured Hyphomicrobiales bacterium
CTTCCACCGTGCCCTGCATAAACAGATTCTGTTTCCACATCGGCTTCAACAAAATCTTCCTCGAAGCCAGCGCAATGAAGCAAAAATTCTGCAGTTGCGGTTTGCGCGATGCTTCCAGCTTTTTCGGAATGCATTACCATAGTGAATGGTAGCTTTACGATCATGCTTCGATTGACTTGAGCACCGGGCTCATCAAGCATGGCATTACATTCTGCCACAAGCTGGCCACCCAGAAGAGACGCAGGGCTAATTCTTGGATCATCCACCAGCGTCAACAAATCATCACGAGAAAAATCAATCTCTGTGTCAAATTCATAAACTGGCTGATTGGCCGGGGTGTACCAAATAGGATGGTGTGCGTTGCATTGGTCAGTGATGCACTTACCTGTATAAAGATTGATACTGGATATAGAACCCAGCTTCTCCGTATCGGTCTTGCCGGAGATGCGGATCTTGTACTCACCTTCCTCCACCACATCCCAAAAATTTCCGTCGGACGAACTTACAGTGATCGAGTTTTGATCAATTTCACCTACTCGCTCCACAGTAAATTCTACCGGTTGGACTTTTGTTGTTATTTCAGCATTTGCCAGTGCAGGCGTGAATGCTCCTAAAATTGTTCCCACTAGCAAGAGGTTTTTCCAACCTCTAATGGGGCTTATTGAATTGGCACTCTCCTTGAGAGTATTTGCCGACATGTATAACATCTTTCCCTCCATGGATTTTGATGTTGACGACCCCTATGTCGACAATATTGACGGCCTGTGCTTGAAACAGTGCTGAACTACACATTCAGTTTGAATTCATATTTGCATTTTGCTCCGGATTTTAACGCCATCAACTTGAAATTTCGGCCAAAAACCGTTGAAAACCAACAATTCATTAAAAACGTAAGCCACGCTCATCATGTGATTAAAGTCACATTTTCCAACGATCTGAACGGTAAATGCACAAAACCGCGAAGTTAATTGCACGGTCATTTTCCATTTCTCATTCATCATTGATGGAGAAATGCAATGCGGATTTTATTACTACACCCACCCCACACAGCCATTGGAAGTCGCATCCCGAAAGAAAACCTTCCGCCGCTTGGTCTATTGGCCATAGGAGGTCCGCTGATTGATGCCGGGCATGAAGTAAAACTGATAAATGGTGATCCAGGTCCTTTACCCTTGCCTGACATGGTTCGTCAGGCACAGTGTTATAAACCGGATGCAATATTGATCGGTCACAGCGGATCCACATCTGCGCATCCAACAGCGATAGAACTGGCGTGGAGGTTAAAACAGAACCTGGATGATGTGACACTAATATATGGAGGCGTCTATCCAACCTATCATTGGGAAGATGTGCTTGGGGAGAGCTCGAATATAGATGTCATCGTCAGAGGAGAAGGTGAACAAACCGTGGTAAACCTTATCTCCGTTCTGGAAACCGGAAAGGATTTATCATCAGTCAACGGTATCGCGTACAAGAAAAACAGCAAGCCGTTCGCTACCCCTCCTGCTCCAATGATACGAAATCTGGATGACCATCGAATTGGCTGGGAACTGATTGATTTCAAAGACTACAGCTACTGGGGTGGTAAACGAGCTGTGGTCATACAATTTTCCCGTGGGTGCCCACATCTTTGCACCTATTGCGGTCAACGTGGTTTCTGGACCAAATGGCGCTACCGGGATCCACAAAAACTCGCAAAGGAAATTGCCTGGCTGCATCGTGAGCATGGTGTGGAACTTGTCAACTTCGCTGACGAAAACCCCACTTCCTCCAAGCGCGCATGGAGGGCATTTCTGGAAGCGCTGATCGAAGAGAACTTACCCGAACTCTTAATCATCGGCTCCACAAGGGCAGATGACATCGTACGGGATGCGGATATCCTTCACCTTTATAAGAAAGCCGGCATACTGCGTTTCCTGATGGGAATTGAAAACACAGATGAAAACACCCTTACGGCAATTCAAAAAGGTGGCTCCATTTCCAAAGACATGCATGCAATCAAATTGCTCCGCAAGCATGACATTATCTCATTATGCACCTGGGCAGTGGGCTTTGAGGAGGAGACAGACCTCGATTTCTGGCGAACTTACCGTCAGTTGCTGAAATATGATCCCGATCAGGTAATGTCGATTTATGCAACACCGCACAGATGGACGCCATTTTTCAACGTTTCCAAACATCGAAAGGTCATTCGTGATGATCTGCGCAAATGGGATTACAAGCACCAGGTCCTGAAAACCAATAAAGTACCAGCCTGGAGAATCTTCCTTTGGGTAAAAATCATCGAAGTCTTGGTTCAGGCAAGGCCCAAAGCACTACGAAGAGTGCTGTTTCATCGCGATCCCGAAGTCCGCCACGGCATGAGGTGGTACACAAGAATGGGCCGCAGAGTATGGCTAAGCGAAGTGTGGGAGTTCATAACTGACAGTTTCCTGAAAGACGGACCTATTCTCTCTGAATATTGGGGAACAATGAAACAGGACCCCGAGAACGCATTATCCTCTGGCAGGGATCAAACAACCCGTGCCGGCAAACATTCACTAGCAGTTACCAAGGCGCTCCCGACCAACCCGGTCACCAAACTCATTAAAGTAGATGCGGACTAGCCTGCCGCTTCGACAGCCTTCCGTATAAAATTTGAGCTCTTCAAAACCTCGGCCACGAAGATTATCACTAATCTCCTTGACTGAGCGGCTTTCACAAACGCCATTATCACGCTCTGAGATCAATTCACCGAAACGGCTTAGCTTTATGAGCTTTTCAGCTCCATGCAGGCAGGCGCTGATATCAAAGACACCGCGATTGTTGCGATTAATGTT
>CAWUJF010000557.1:0-2806 GCA_963922405.1 uncultured Hyphomicrobiales bacterium
CCTCAAACGGGCTATGCGTTGGAAAGGGCCTAGGCGACGGTTCCGGAAAAGGGTTTGGGGAAACAATCCGATGTTGCAACATTTTCTGCCTAAATCGCTGGTGCGCCCAAACCTTGTTGTTGCTGAACCGAACGCAAATGAATTTACGCATCTTTCGAAAATCCATGGTCAGGGGTTCGCGCGGGGCTGGAGTGACGGTGAAATCGAAAAATTGCTCGATAATGATCATTACTTCTGCCTTGTTGCGAGGCGTAAACGTGCGATATTTCAGCCGCCGGTTGGCTTCATTATCATAAAAGCCATTGCGGAAGAGGCTGAGATTATCACAATTGCGGTCGAGAAATCTGCGCGAAAACTGGGTGTCGCCACACGATTGGTGCATGAATCCATTAGAAAGCTTCAGTTTGATCGTGTTAAAAACCTGTTTCTGGAAGTTGATGAAAACAATCTGGCGGCGATTGATCTATACCGGAAGAACAGGTTTGAGTTATTAAGCGTTCGCGAGGGCTACTATAAAGACGCCAAGGGTGATCCCGTGAATGCGCTTGTCATGCAGCGCCAACTTGGCTAGACCAACCCTCATGTCAATAGAACAAAGATGCTCCGATAAAGGTCTGCGCATGACAGGCCAACGCAAGGTGATCGCCAAAGTGCTGGAAGACGCCGACGATCATCCTGATGTTGAGGATTTGTACCGCCGTGCTTCTGCGCTCGACGGCAACATTTCCATAGCCACCGTTTATCGCACCGTGAAGCTGCTGGAAGAAACCGGAATTATCGAGCGTCATGAGTTTCGAGATGGCCGCTCGCGCTATGAAATCGTACCGGAAACACATCACGATCATCTCATTGATTTGAAAACCGGCAATGTTATTGAATTCACCAACGAGGAAATTGAGGCCTTGCAGGAAAAAATAGCCAAACGCCTCGGGTATAAATTGGTTGACCATCGGTTGGAGCTTTACGCGGTTCCACTGGACCCTTCTCAGAAAGACTGATGTTTGCGCGTCTTCGTATCGGATTAACCGTTGTGTTTCTTTGCGTCATAACGCTGTTGCTCGCGCCTATTCAGCTGCTTGCGATCAGGTTTGACTGGCCCTTCGCCCAAACATTACCTCTATTGTGGCATAAGCTTGCTGTCAGGCTGATTGGTCTGAAGATCATTATCCATGGCAAGTGTAGCAAAGAGCGTCCCTTACTGCTGGTTGCAAACCATATTTCTTGGATGGATATCCCGGTTCTCGGCTCGATTGCACCGATGAGCTTTATTGCGAAACACGAAGTTGCAACGATGCCGGGCGCGAGTGTATTGGCAAAACTGCAACGCACCACGTTTGTCGAGCGGGAAGCAAGGCGACAGGTGAGTTCCCAGGTTTCAGAAATCAGTGAACGCCTTGATAAGGGCGATGCAATGGTCCTTTTCGCTGAAGGCACAACATGTGACGGGAACACAATCGGAGAGTTCAAGAGTTCTCTTTTTGCTTCCGCTCAGGCGGCTCTCGAAAACAGTCCGACAAGCAAGGTGATGATCCAGCCTGTGTCTATTGCTTATACGCATTTGCACGGTGTGCCGCTTGGCCGAATAATGCGCAAGGAAACCTCGTGGATTGGCGATGAGGATTTGTTACCGCATGCGCTGGATGTATTGAAGCGTGGCGCATATACGGTTGTGGTTTCATTTGGTGAGCCAATTGAATTTGATGTAGACGGAAATCGCAAGAGAATTGCGAAACAGACACATGCTGAAGTACGTGAGATGTTTCTCAAGTCTCTGCACGGGTCCGGCGTAGAAGCGGCTTGAGAATTAATCCTTGCAAACCTATGTCCGGTTATGCACTAAACTTTCGAAATTGAAGTTTTCATAAAGCGATCCCATGGAAGAAAACAAAAAGGTTTTTGTAAAAACCTACGGCTGTCAGATGAACGTCTATGACTCAATCCGCATGAAAGATGCGCTTGAGCAGGATGGCTATGTCGGCACGGAGAACATGGAAGAGGCCGATCTTGTTCTTTTGAACACCTGTCATATTCGCGAGAAAGCAGCTGAGAAAGTCTATTCGGAAATCGGTCGTATTCGAAAACTGAAAGAAGCACGCAGTGAAACCAATCGGCCAATGACTTTGGGTGTCACCGGGTGTGTGGCGCAGGCAGAAGGCAGTGAAATCGTTGCCCGGGCACCGGCGGTTGATTTGGTGGCGGGCCCACAAACCTATCATCGCATGAGTGATATCGTGAAACGAGCCCAACTTGGCGAAAAGGTTGTCGAAACTGAATTTGAGATTGAGGAAAAGTTTGAGCAGCTGCCGCTTGCCACCAAGTCCCAGGTTCAGGCACGCGGGGTTGCGGCGTTTCTGACAGTGCAGGAAGGGTGCGATAAATTCTGTACCTTCTGCGTGGTACCTTACACAAGGGGGGCGGAGGTTTCCCGTTCCGTAGAGCAGATTGTGACCGAGGCAAAGTCACTGGTTTCCGCGGGCGTGCGCGAAATCACGCTTCTTGGACAAAACGTCAATGCATGGCATGGCGAGGCGCCGGATGGGCGCAGTTGGGGTCTTGGAGAATTGCTTCATGAGCTAGCCAAGATCGATAAACTGGAAAGGCTGCGATACACGACAAGCCATCCGGTAGACATGGATGAAAGCCTGATCGCAGCGCATCGTGATTTACCGATTCTAATGCCCTATTTGCATTTGCCTATCCAGGCCGGATCGGACAGTGTTTTGAAGGCTATGAACAGACATCATACTGTAAAAGACTATCTTTATATCATTGAGCGAATGAGGGATGCGCGGCCGGATATGGCAAT
>CAWUJF010000558.1:0-2801 GCA_963922405.1 uncultured Hyphomicrobiales bacterium
GCCTCACGAAACTTTAGGGACGATTGCTGTTTGGTCTGTTCCATCTAGGTCACGCTGGTCCAAAATTTTCATCATAAAACCGCAGCCAGTTTTCACCCATAATGGCAGCTACTTCCGTCTCGGAAAACCCCACATCGTGCAAACCTTTTTCTATATTGCCGAAGTCGCGATTGTCTTTGAACCATTCCGGCATGGGTGGAAAACCGGCATTTGAAGCAGACCCTTCGCCATAGTCTATTTCTTTTGTCCATCGACCAACACGCATCCATTCCACAACACTATCCGGTTGGTCCTGACAAAGATCAGAACCAATCCCGATATTGCCTGTACCCATGAGTTCTGCAGTTTTGGCGATCATCTGGCAAAAGCTTTCAAGCGTGCAGTCACTTTTGTCTTTCAAATGGTGCGGGTACAGCGAAAACCCCAACATGCCACCGGATTGTCCGAGCGCCTTCAAAACATTGTCAGATTTGTTGCGCAAAGCGGCATGCCAGAACCCGGGATTTGCATGGGTAATCGCAATCGGGCGTTCGGACGCGTCAATGGCTTCCAGTGTTGATCGCTCAGCAGAATGGCTCATATCAACCACCAGTCCCACCCGGTTCATTTCCTTCACAACCTGCTTTCCCATCCGTGTAAGGCCGGTATCTTCATCCTCATAGCATCCGGTCGCCAGCAAGGACTGATTGTTATAGGTGAGCTGCATGAAGCGCGCTCCGAGCGTATGGCAAATCTCAACCAGTCCGATATCGTCTTCAATGGGTGAGGGGTTTTGAAATCCGAAAAAAATCGCTGTGCGTCCGGTTTGTTTCGCGAGCCGGACATCATCCCCGCTACGCCCGTGAAAAATCAGTGTAGGGAATTGCTCAAACCAGCGATTCCATTGCTCCATATTGGCAACGGTTTCACGGAAATTCTCGTGATAGCATATTGTGGCATGGACGGCATCCACGCCGCCTTCACGCATTTGCTTGAAGACTTTTTCCGACCAGTTCGCGTATTGAAGATTATCTATCCTGTGCATGGCGAGAGCTTATGTCTCGCCACGGGAAAAACAAGTATTTTCTTGCTACGCCGACTTGGCACTGGTTTTGATGACTTGACCAAATCTTGAACTCAGTTTTGAAAGAACCGAGTTAAACTGAACCCGCTCTTCATCAGCCAGTTCACTAAGCACAGTATGAAGCACTTCTTTTCTAGAACCAATGATACGGTAATAATATTCGAAACCCGCTTCGCTTAAGGTGAGTGCCACTTTACGGGAGTCTTTGCCTGACCCCCTGCTTTTCCTGACAATCCCCTGATCGGCAAGCCGGGTTACCAGCCTGACTACTGAAGAGTGTTGCAGGTCCAGCTTCTGCCTAAGCCTTTCGATCGAAAGATTGGGTTCTCTACGAATGTTTACGATTGCCGAGCATGCCGAACAGCTCAGTCCCGTGGAACTCGTCACAGCTTTTTCAATTTCAAGGTTGATCGAATATACAACCGAACCAAGGTTTTTTACAACATTCTCATCCTGTATGAGCAGGTTCGTTTCGCCTTGCATAACAATAATCCCAGCCTAAGATTACAGCCCCTTGATGTGCATTATACATGCAAATCAGGAAGCCTGAATGCATTTAAAAAATAATTTTTATTTGTTTACAAAAGGTTATGGATAATTGCCTAAAATTTTATCTATTTCAATGCATTACTACCCAAAGCTTACCTTAACTAAACACCGATTATTATGATTAAAAAATCGTAAAAATCAACGGTTAATGTGGCAGAAACCGGATAATACGTTAACAGCGTTAACGCCAATCGCGGCAATCGCATATCCGCCTTCCATCACGAACAGAGTGGGTAAATTTAGTGAGGCCAAATCTTTCCCATATTCAAAGAAATCATCTGATTTCAATTTGAAAAAACTGATGGGATCCTCTTCAAATGTATCTGTGCCGAGCGAAATGACCATGGCATCGGGTTGATAGTCATCAATAGCGCGAAGTGCCGTGCCAAGTGATCGTCGCCATTCATCAAATTTGGTCCCATCCGGTAAGGGGAGATTGAGGTTATAACCCTCACCGGCGTCGGTTCCTGTCTCGTCCGCATACCCAAGAAAATGCGGAAAAGCGTTTTCAGGTTCGCCATGGATGGAAATAAACAGAACATCATCACGGTCATAAAATATGTCCTGCGTGCCGTTTCCGTGATGAAAATCAACATCAAGAACGGCAACACGCTTGGCCCCGGAATTCAACAAGGTTTGTGCCGCCAGTGCTGCATTGTTGAAAAAACAATATCCGCCAAACATGTCTTTCGCGGCGTGATGACCGGGCGGTCTGCAAAGGGCAAACACGCTGCGTTCTTCGGCGACACGTTTGGCCGCTTCAATGGCAACATTTGCACTTGCCCGGGCCGCTTCCCACGTTCCGGCGGTGATCGCCGTTTCAGAAGCCAGTGCATAATACCCAAGCTTTCCCTCAATATCGGTTGGGCATTTTTGCACCATTCGGCGCGCAGGCCAAACGCAAGCCATCGCTTCGCCCTTATTGCCTGCGGCAACCCATTCCTCCCAGCAGGTTTCGAGAAAGCGAACATATCCTGCATCATGAATTTCCAGGATCGGATCAAGGCCATGGTCTTCCGGGGCAACGATGTTTCCCAATTCCACTTGCTTGATGCGATCAAGAATAAAATCCATCCGCGATGGTTTTTCAAATGGCGGAACCAGCTCACCGCCGTGCAATTCGGTCTTGGGGTCGCGTTTCCGGTGGTCTTCTGAATAAACCGTGAGCATTACCGTTCCAGCCCTTTTT
>CAWUJF010000559.1:0-2796 GCA_963922405.1 uncultured Hyphomicrobiales bacterium
TTCCCACGCTTGAGATACTCTTCGTTTACTGCGGTGATTTCCAATTCACCTCTTGCACTAGGTTGAATATTTTTTGCTATATGTACTGCATCTTGATCATAAAAATACACACCTGTTACAGCGAGTTGTGATTTCGGATGAGATGGTTTTTCTTCAATGGAAATTGCCTGTCCATTATCCCCGATTTCAACGATACCAAATGCATGCGGATCGCTGACCCTGTAGCTGAATATTGTTGCACCTTCTTTTAGTTCAGAGGCTTTCTTCAATCGGTCTGTAAGACCATTGCCGTATAAAATATTGTCACCCAAAACAAGAGCGCTATCATTGCCTTCTATATGGTCTTCAGCTAGTATAAGTGCTTCTGCAATTCCATTCGGATTTGCCTGCTCGATGTAATCTAGTTTCACTCCCCAATCTGATCCGTCACCCAATAAATCTTTGAATTGCGGCAGTGCTTGCGGCGACGTTATCAGAACGATTTCCCTGATTCCTGCTAGGAACAATATGCTTATCGAATAAAATATCATCGGTTTATCATAAACCGGTAGCAATTGTTTTGAGGTAACCCGTGTTAATGGATGTAGACGAGTACCTAACCCCCCAGCCAATACTATACCTTTCCTTGAAGAGGACATTAGTTTTCCCATCATGCAAATATCGAAAATTGAAACCGCGTATGATTATCAGGCCTGACAAAAACAATCAACGATTGATCGCAGTTTTGTACATTTGAATGACTGACTTGTTTACCATTGACAGGCGACTGAAGCACAGAAATCTGAGAGCGGAATAGTTCTGTAACAATTCCACTGAGAGTTTGGATAATGGGGTACAGAATGTAGTGTATTGATCACATGTGCAATATTCAGCGGTTAGAACACAAATTTGATGCTTAATTTAGGTTCAACCAAAAATAAACAAATGAGTTTTCAATTATGAAAGTCCTGATTAAGGGTAGCACGGGTTATGTGGACAGCCAGACCGTTGTAGAATTGATAGCGACAGGATGTGATTTGTTGAACATGGATACTTTATCATTTCCTGTCCGATAATTCTGGAACGTATTGAATCAATTGTGTGCAAAAGGGGTAAGTGCTAACGCATGCAATGTACTGAACTCTTAGACACTAAAATCGCATTGCGCTGAATTGATGCTTAATGTAGTCTTGCAACTAGCTGATTTGAAATTAGTAGTTGAATTTTTAGAGAACCCTGCTTTGTATTTACGGCAAAATACTGATGGCGCACTGTCATTGGTTAAGGCTATGTCAACAACCTATTCTAAATCCATTGTTTTCTTCTTGAGCCGCTTTTTTGGTAAAATGGTATACTTAGCTTAGCATGAGAATTATCCGATTATTTCATAGAACCTTTCTGGAAAACAAAAACACCATTTTAAGTAGTACTTATGCGAGTAGTACGCAGAAAACTAGGAAACAAAAGACCAAAGCAAACGATCATAACTTGGTTCGGTTGTAGTCCCAGCTTTTACGATTCGAAATTCTCTTAACCGCTAAGCGATTTTCAGTCTAAGCTTGCTCAGTCATTCTTTGCATCGTATCAGCCAAAACCGAATGAATACTGTCAGCTAAAGGACTTGGCCTAAATCCAAGAACTGATTTAATTTTTTCTGTGTTGAGACGAGAATTCATTGGCCTCCGAGCGGGTGTTGGATATTTAGAAGTCGGAATTTCTCTTACTGTTGGTACTTTCGACTGATTCAACAAATTGCTGTTGAAAATAGATCTGGCAAACCCAGACCAGTTTGTTTCACCGGCGCCTGCAAGATGCATAATCTCACCTACTCCGGTGGCGCTATCCTTTCTCCAAGCCTCACAAAACATCAGCAAACCATCAGCAACCTGTGAAGCCGAGGTAGGATTTCCCCATTGGTCACTAACCACCGATATGGACTTTCGATCTTCAGCTAGCCTAAGCATGGTTTTCAGAAAGTTCCTGCCGTAAGGGCTATAAATCCAAGATGTACGGACAATGCATGTCGAATCCAAAAAATCTCGAGAGCTTAACTCGCCCGTCAATTTTGACTTACCATAGACACCGATTGGATTAGTTTGATCACTTTCGATGTAAGCAGAAGTTTTCTCGCCGTCAAAGACATAATCCGTTGATACCTGAATCAAGCGTGCATTTATTTCTGATGCTTCTTTTGCCATAATACCAGGAGCAACGCCATTGATTTTAAAAGCGAGCTCAGGTTCTTTTTCTGCTTCATCCACTCCCGTATAAGCTGCCGCATTGATAATGATTTGCGGATTTGATTCTTTTATTGCTGCTCGAATGGACACCGGATCCAACAAATCGAGATAAACATCGCCATTTCTTCGCGCACCGCAAATAAATTCCAAGTCTGGATGATCCGTTTTCTTGTCATAAAGGCTTCTCGCAACCTGGCCATTCTTTCCTGTAACCAGGACTTTGATCATCGTCGATCTCAAACTTTCAATCCCAACCGCTGGTAGCCTGCTTTTTCTCTAATCGGCCCCCACCACCATTCATTTTTAAGATACCAGTCAATTGTTAATGACAAACCGCTATCAAAACTTTCCTGTGGAACCCAGCCAAGATCTCTCTTTATCTTGCTTGTATCAACTGCATATCTGCGATCATGGCCGGGTCGGTCTCTAACCATCTCGATAAGCTGACTGTATTTGGAACCGTTTTCACGGGGCATTTTTGTATCTAATTGGGAACAAATTTCCTTAACAACCTGAATGTTCTGTTTTTCAGCATTGCCACCAACGTTGTAACTCTCACCTATTGCTCCGCGCATTG
>CAWUJF010000560.1:0-2788 GCA_963922405.1 uncultured Hyphomicrobiales bacterium
TACCCGATCCTTTTCACGGGCAAGAACGGTCGTGTCGCTCATGAGTGTATTGTCGATACGCGGGTCCTGAAGGAAACCGCAAACATCACGGTAGACGATATCGCGAAACGTCTCATCGACTATGGTTTTCACGCACCTACCATGTCCTGGCCGGTGATGGGAACACTGATGGTTGAACCAACGGAAAGTGAACCACTTGCTGAAATTGACCGCTTCGTGGATGCCATGATTGCGATCCATCAGGAGGCAGAACGGGTCCGTAAAGGTGAATGGTCTATCAACGATAATCCGCTGGTAAACGCACCCCATACGGCTGCTGATCTGATGGATGATGATTGGGATCATTCCTATACTAGACGAGAAGCAGCATTCCCGCCTGGGGTGGATGAGGCGTCCAAATTCTGGGCTCCGGTCTCGCGTCTTGATAACGTACACGGTGACCGGAACCTGGTTTGTGCGTGCCCGCCCATGTCTGAATCAGTTAGCTAAATTAAGAAGCTAAAATATTGAAATAAATGGGAAAATTCTGAAATTTTCCCATTTCTCTCATATTCTTTCTGCCACGATGAACCGGTTCGGCGGTCTGGCTGGATAATTTCCTGTTTCCAGAATTTTGAAACCGGCTGCCTCGATACGGCTTTCAAGATCCGTGATGGACATGAAGTTCACATAGGGTGCTTTCCCGACCAGTTGCATGAGTGGCAGTATCATTTTCATCAACCGTAGTTTCAGAGGCGCATTTCTGCCTGGATTGCTGATGGTCTTGGAGATGAACAGGTCTCCCGGTTTCAGACTTCCATGGATCGCCTTCAACGCGCCATCCAGATCTTTGAGGAGGTGCAGCAGGTTAAACGCCAGCACTGCATCGTAATCATCAGCGGCGTTGATCGCTTCTTGCACATCCCCCACGATGAAAATCAGGATAGTTGCGTCGCCTTGTTTTCGCTTCGCCACTTCAGTCATGGCGGATGATATATCGCTGCCGGTATACTGCTTCACATGCGGTGCCAGTCTGATTGCGGTGGTGCCAGTACCACCACCCAGTTCAAGCACATGATCGGTTTTCTTCAGATAGGACAAAGTCCGTTCTAGCGTGAAGTCATAGGCTTCCATGTCTTTGATGGGAGACTTTGCATATTTCTCTGCAACGTCATCCCAGAATTTTGCTGTATTTTGCATTTCATTGCTCCTTTAGAGCTCATATACATATGCATAAATAAAATATAAATTGCCGAATTCCGTATTATTGATATACATAAATGCATGAACTGGCAGTCCATATCATTCGACTGGAATCAGGTTAGAGCCTTCCTTGTAACAGCGGAGGAGGGATCTCTTTCGGCTGCGGCCCGTTCCCTGGATTTAACCCAACCCACCTTAAGCAGGCAAGTGGCCGCGTTGGAAGAAACGCTCGGGCTTGCCCTTTTCGAGCGGGTCGGGAAGTCGTTGGTATTGACGAAGTCCGGCCTTGATCTCCTCGAACATGTGCGGGAGATGGGCGATGCTGCAAACAAGATTTCACTCTTCGCATCAGGCAAGGACCAGACCATTGACGGCAAGGTCAGCATTTCAGCCAGTGACGTCACATCTTTCGAGCATCTGCCGGGCTTTATAAAATTGCTGAAAGAAACGGCACCACTGCTGGAAGTGGAGATTGTGGCTGAAAACGCCATCAGTGATCTTCTGCGTCGTGAAGCGGATATTGCGATCCGGCACGTTAGGCCAGAGCAACCGGATTTGATTGCCCGCCTGGTGGCTGAAGCTTCAGCTGGGTTTTACGCCACGCAACAGTTTCTGGATCGACATGGTGTCCCGAACACAGCCGCAGATCTTAAGAACTTCCCGTTTATCGGTTTCTCGGACAATGAAAACCTGATTCAGCACTTTTCTGCCCTGGGAGTTCAGTTGGATCATAATAGTTTCGCGGCTAACTCGGGAAATGGGATGGTTGCCTGGCAACTCGGCATTGAGGGATTGGGGATCTGCATCATGTCGGACACGGTTGCTGCCAAATATCCGGCCATGAAACGCCTGGAATTGCACATGGAACCGATCTTGTTCCCGATCTGGCTTGTTACGCATCGCGAATTACATACGAGCAGGAAAATCCGTTTGGTATTTGATATGCTCGCGGACTACCTCAAGAAGCTGGAAACTTAGTTCAAACAGCTTCCCTCAGAACATACCGTTCTTGTGAGCACTTTCCTCGGGCAGGGTCTGCAAGACGTCCCAGTGCTCTACAATCTTGCCGTCCTCATCAAAACGGAAAATATCCATGCCTGCATATTCCAGATCATCCGGCCAAATTTGATGGCAATGCAGGACCACAAGATTTCCCTCAGCAATGGCCCGTTTGACGACCACCTTCTTGCCGGGATACTCCCGCGCCATCCGCTCGAAATAGTCAATGAAACCCTGTTTGCCGGAAACCACATGCGGATTGTGCTGGATGTATTCCTCGCCCACATAAGTTTCGATCGCCTTTGCCGGTTCGCAATCGTTGAACATCATCTCGTAAAACGCCACTGCGTTCTTTTTGTTTTCATCGGAGTTAGGCATTCTTACAGTCCAGATATGAATTTCAACGCTCTATTGTATCAGGAAAATTGTTCGCGTACTTCTGCTGAATAAGTCCGGCTCACCGGAACTTCCTGTCCGTCAGTCAGTTTGAGGCGAAGCCGACCACTTTCCTTGATAAGACTGTCGACGGAATTTTCTGCCACCCAATGTGAGCGATGTACCTGAAGACCGTCCGCATTCTGAAGTTCCTTCAGCGCATCCGAAAATC
>CAWUJF010000561.1:0-2788 GCA_963922405.1 uncultured Hyphomicrobiales bacterium
CCTATCGCCAATTGCATCATGGTAGAAGTGGTGGGCGCCAGACCATTAGGGCATGCCTCTTCCACATTTGGAAGTTCCAGACAAGCAGCAGCTTCACGCCCAAGCGCTGAGTTACTGTTCTTAGTGATTGCAACAATAGGGATGGAAAAACGGCTGGAATAGGCAAGCATGCCCTTAAGTTCAGTTGTCTCGCCAGACCATGACAGTGCCAGAATAACATCATCACGAGCAATCATTCCCAGATCCCCGTGATTTGCTTCTGCCGGATGAACAAAGAATGCTGGTGTTCCGGTAGACGCAAAAGTCGCTGCAAGCTTAGTGCCGATATGCCCCGACTTTCCAACACCCATCACAATTACACGGCCTTCAATATTGGCGATTAGATCGCATGCTTTTTGAAATTCCGTACCAAGATCACCCTCAAGCGATTGCCTAAGAGCATCCAGTCCCTTGGCTTCAGTTCTGATTGCGCGCAACGCCGATTCAATATTTGGGTTATTACTCATCCATACATCCGGATTTGTTTGGCAAAGCGCGTTGGTTGAAAGGTTTCATTAACCAACAATGTTTACGCTTTAGCAATAAATTAAACGCGTTTCGGCATCCATAAATGACATCGCTCAAAATGTCCAAAGCCAATTCAAAACTGGCTGTTTTTCTTGTGGGAAGCACCATTCTGTTTGCCTTGACTGGCTACGGAATGTCGCAAACGCTTGAGTCAGATGATGATGGCTTTGAAACAGCTATTCGCGGCTCAATTGGAAATACCACTCAGCCCTTGGTATCGGGAACCGATGATAGCGGAGAAACAGTACAACCGGTCTTGGAAACTGGGCAGGTTTTGCAACCCGGCCGCAGAGCAACCTCTGTTACACCACAAAGACAGGTGGGCAGCACGGATGGTGAAACACGATCCAACATTGCTGCAGAACCGGTTCAGACAGGCATTGAGCCGGTAGAATTGGATGACCCATTTGCACCGGAAGGGTTCAGACTGGGCACGTTTGAAGGCAATGTAACGCTTGAGCAAACACTGGGGTATTCAAGCAATGTCTCCCAGAATGTAGATGGAGAAGGCGGCGCGTTTTCACTAACTGATGTGACAATTGGTCTAACGTCAGATTGGTCCCGACATCAACTACAAACGAATATAAACGGAAATTACCGAAGGCCATTCGATTCCGAAGAAGTTGATCAACTCAATTTCGCACTTGAAAGTGCTTTACGGCTAGATCTCATTGACGGATATACCCTGACAGCCACTGGCCTGTATGACATGCAAACTCAGGCCTTTACGAGCAGCACTCTTGCCGCGGGAGCAGTTGATACGCCAATCAACCAGTCTTTTGGTGGTGAATTGGAACTGGAACGCACAGGCCAAAAACTGCAGCTGACCCTGCGCGGTGCAATTGAACGCAATATTTTTGAAGATGCTGACCTCGGCGCAGGCGGTTTTCAAAGTCAGAGCGACCGTGACAATGTAGAATACGAAGTATCCGCCCGTGTAGGATATGAAGTCTCTCCTGCCATTGTTCCATTTATTGAGGGCATATATGGCATCCGTGACTTCGACGAGACATTTGATCGGAATGGCAATCAGCGTAACGGTGATTTTGCGGAGTTGCGTGGCGGCCTATCTTTCGATCTGGGTCCAAAACTCATTGGCGAGGTTTCAGCCGGCTATGTGGTTGAAACTTTCGATGACCCAACGCTCACCGATTTGACCGGTTTCACTTTGAATGGCCAGCTGGATTGGTCGCCTGAACAAGATACAATCGTATCATTGGCATTGGGAACAGAAACCAATGATTCCATCAGCCTGAATGATAATGGATCGATCATCTATAATGGCAGGCTGGATTATCAGCGACAGATCAATGACCGCCTCTCATTTGACGCTTTCGGTAGCATGTCTATTGAAACAAATGCAGAGAACAATCTGATCACTCAGGTTGGGATGGGACTGGACTACTGGGTTAATCGATTTATGGCTTTAACGGTTGACGTGGAATATTTCCAATTCTCATCTGACGCTGTTAATTCTGATTTTGATGACGTCAATGGCAGGATAGGCATCAGGCTTCAAAAATAGCCCGTGTACTCAGCTATTGGCCGCGGCCAATACTTCCTGGATTTCCTCAACAATAGTTTCGTCTTCCAGCGCAAAAGCGATGTTGGCTTTGATGAAACCGCTCTTAGAACCACAATCAAAGGTGTCGCCTTCAAAAAGATGCCCATAGAAACTCTGCTTTTCCATGAGTTTTTCCATAGCATCTGTAAGTTGAATTTCATTCCCGGCACCAGGTCCCTGAGTTTCCAGAATATCAAAAATCTCAGGCTGTAGGATATATCTGCCGTTGATAAACAGATTGGATGGGGCTGTTCCAGGAGCTGGCTTTTCTACCATCCCCTTAATCTTGAAACCGGTATTAGCCTCATTACCCTTTTCAACCACACCATATTTGTGCGTTTCTTCCCAGGCGACTTCCTCAGTTGCAATCACATTGCCACCGGTTTTCTCATACAATTCCATCATTCCTGTGAGGCAGCCCTTTTCATCCTTCATCACCATATCAGGCAGAAGAAGAGCGAAGGGTTCATCACCTACAATCTCTCGTGCGCACCACACAGCATGTCCCAATCCAAGCGGCGCTTGCTGTCGTGTGAAACTCGTCTCGCCCGCTCCAGGCTGATACTTAGACAGAGTTTCAAGCGCTTCCTTCTTCCCCCTTTTTTCAAGGGTATCCTGGAGCTCATAAGCAAGATCAAAATGGTCCTCAATTACAGC
>CAWUJF010000562.1:0-2782 GCA_963922405.1 uncultured Hyphomicrobiales bacterium
AGACGTGTGCTCTTCCGATCTTTCTCTCCAATTGAACATCAAGTCCACCTCCTTGACCCTGACATGACGTCATCTGAATTAAGAAGAGAACCTGTCTCTTTTGCAATAGGAGGGATGGCCAAATTTCCCGATTGTGAAAGATTCCAACAGGAAACAGGCTTAATTGATCCGTTTAGACCGGTTGATCAGGTTTTTTCCAACTGCGGGCCTCGCCTGCCTTGAAGGGGATTCGCGTTGGTAACACCGATTGACAACGCATTCGGTGATCTGAATTTCCTGCTGGCCGACCGGTTTTTAGTTCAATAAACGGCTGTATTCTCTTGTATTTTGGGTAAATGGCTGAAAGGCCAAAAAACGCTTGATTTGAAAGGCGTATATCGGCTACTGCTGTCGGTGGACAGGTGGCCGAGTGGTCGAAGGCGCTCCCCTGCTAAGGGAGTAGGCGGCGAAACCGTCTCGAGGGTTCGAATCCCTTCCTGTCCGCCATTTTCCCCTTTGTTTCTTACGATGGATGCTGCTTCTACCTGCGTCGCGTTTGTTGGTGTCAGGGCGTTGTTAACGTGAGCTTTGTTGCCTGACACTGATTGTTTTTCACAAAGTCAGGTTCCAAGCGAACAACAGAACCTGGCTTGCTCACATTTGTTGCTTCATTGCCTTGCAGCTTCTGTGCGGTTTCGAACGTTTAGTGCCTTCAGGATGGCGCTCACATGAAGTTTCACGGTGCCTTCGGTAATACCGAGAGATTCAGCAATCATCTGATTTGAAGCGCCCATGCGGATCTGGTTAAGGATTTGTGCCTGGCGTTTAGTCAGTTTGGATCTGGCTTGCTCCATCTTGCCATCCTCTTCTGATGAAGAGACAAGGTTCTTTGTTGCCAATAAAGCCTTCTCATAGTTTGCAAAGGAAGTGGATAATTTTGAGACCAGATGAGTAACCAGATCATGTTGTGTCACATCGGCCGAATTGAGGCTTGAAACAATGCTTCGTAATTCGTTGAGTGGCGCAGAGAGATCTTGTGCCGCGATATAGGCAAAGCGGCCCTCTGCCACTTCGCTGCGACGTGCTTCAGCCAAAGTGCGTTCCAGCGCTTCAAGAGCTTCGCGCCTGTCTGTAACGTCGAGTGCAACTCCATCCCAGATGGTGGAGCCATCAGCCTGCCGCCGCGGTTGTCCCAGAGATCTAACCCATCGATAACCGCCAGAGGGAGCTTCCACACGGACTTCCACGTCGAGCGGCTTTAACTCATGCGAGGAGCGCTCCAATTCATCCACAAACCGCTGACGGTCATCTGGATGGACCCAACTGTGATCCACCTCCTCTGCCTGCATTAGTTCTGTTGGATTGAGTCCGAAGGAGCTCTCGATGCCTGAACTTACATACATGTAGCGGTATTTGCCGTCTGCTGTCCGTAACCGTTGCATTGTGTGGCCCGGAAAATGGTCAGCAAGCAGATCGGCCACGTCAGGCCTTTGAATTACGATGTTTTCACTACCAGTCATATAACTAAAGATATATAAATTGCATCACTTTGCAAGAAAAATATAACTTTAGCTAGATTTTTGTTTGTTTTGGATATATGACTCCATACCCAATCCATTGGTTGAGGGAGGACGACTTGGATAAAATCATAATTGAAGCCCGTGTTAATGAACTCGCCACGAGGAACGGTAATCCGCATGTTCCCTTCCTGCCCCACGAGATAATTGCTGATGCAAAAGCAACCTATGACGAAGGTGCTTCCGTTTTTCACTATCATGGAAGAACAGCTGAGGGTGATCCGTATCACGAGCCGGAATTTTATCTTGAGACAAATGCTGGCATTAAGTCTCTGTGTGACATTCTGATTCATCCCACACTTGGCTATGTGGCAAACGATGAAGATGCGATGGGACGGTTTGCTGCCGTTGAAGAGATGATGAAATCTGCTGATACAGCACCTGACTTTGCCCCAATGGATACTGGCAGTGTCAATGTGGACTGGTGGAACCCTGAAGAGGGCAAGTACGATACCACCGAGCTCATATACAAAAATTCCACCGGTACGCTGATGCACTTTGCAGAGCGAATAAATCATCATGGGCTCAAGCCGTACCTGGTGAGTTGGAATGTCAGTTTCACCCGTCAGATCGAGCAATTCCTAAAGATGGGTGTGCTTACGGATCCGGCCTATATCTGCTTTTGCATGACAGATGAAATCATCTTCGCCGGACACCCAGGAACGGAAGCCGGACTGGACGCACATACAGCGTTTTTGCCGGAAAATTATCGGTGTATCTGGACGGTCGTAAACTACAAAGGTGACCTCTTCGAACTCACTGAAAAAATCATCAAACAAGGTGGGCACATTTCGATTGGGCTTGGAGATTATGCCTACAGCGATGGTGCACGCAACATGACGAATGCTGAAGTGATCGCGAAGGTAGTTGAACAAGCCAGGTCATTGGGTCGAGAGCCAGCGAGTGTTGAAGAGACCCGGGCCATTCTGGAGATGCCAACTGTGCAAGTGGCATCTGGATAAATTTTCAATTGAACTGAAACCAGGGAGGAAAAAATGAAAGTATATGGACTTTTTGCCGGTGCTGCATTGCTAGCACTTACAACAGGCGGAGCAGCCGCTGAAACACTGAAAATGCAAACATTTTTGGGTGCGAACGCGTCGACAACAAAAGCATTTGAGGAAATGGCCACAAAGCTGGAAGCAGATACAGGTGGTGCAATAAAGATTGAGGTCTTGCCTGGCCGGGCTGTGGTGGGAGCAAGCGAAACCATTGAAGCCATACAA
>CAWUJF010000563.1:0-2775 GCA_963922405.1 uncultured Hyphomicrobiales bacterium
GCGGATCTTAGTTGATCAGTGATACTGCAAAACCATTGTAGTCACTATTGCCCATGTCAAACATCTTCATTGCTGCTCCAGAAGTGAGATCAATTGAATAAAGGCCTGAATTGCTCGATCCTTCAATTTTAAGAATTGCATAGGCAGAGTTTTTACCTTCAGCCTCAGACACAATATCAAAACCACCCATGGCTGAAATATTCACAGACTGACCATCGATGGTAATTGCACCAATTGTGTTTAATGTCCCCTTGTTGTTTGCAAGGCTGACCAGTGCGTCAGTCTCAGCATCAAGGGCATATTGATAAGTATCTTTTGCTTTTTTGCCGTTGATGGCGTTCGTATAGGCATTTGCAAAAACTTCCGGTTTCACATTGGCATTCATATCTTCTGGAGCATAAGCAAGGTCGCTGAAACGTCGAACACTACCTGCTTTTTTATCACCATCACCAAAGTTTTTTGGGAAATAGACGAGGTTGTCACCAACTGAAGAAACAGCTCGAACAGCGTCGATCTTATTATTGAAGTCAAATGCTACCATAGCTTCTTTGGAGATCATTGCATCATCCATAAATGCTGCATTCAGATCCGTTAGTGCTCCAGATGTGGGATCAACTTTGTAAATTTTACCACGAGAAAATCCGAGCAATTCGCTAGTCACGGGTCGCCAGGCAAGTGCGTCCAGTTTAGCTGGGAGGTTGGATTTAAACGTATTTTGTGGTTCAGCAAGATCGGCAATTACGGTCAGTGTTTTTCCAGAGTTTGAAAGCGCAAACCCCGTTGTCATGGAGTGATCGTCAGCGACGGCTGTTTTGACAGAAACAGCAAGCATAGCAACTGCAATAGAAATACGGATGGACATAGTGATCCTTTCAAGGGTTGGTCATGTTTGAATTGGAGGTTTCAAAACCTTCAACTATCAAGACGCATGAAAGAGGCGGTCGGTTGCATTGGTTTGAAAAATAGAATGAAGATTATTTTAAGTTGGCTAACAGTCACGCCGATGCGTTTACAGGTGCGTACTTGCGCCCATAGTCGAGTCATTAAAACACTCTGATGTTGAATGCTGGGAGACTGGTTTATGCAGTTATTACAACCAAGCACCCATGTGGCATCTCAATCTTGTGATGTTCTGTCCCAGCTTTGGAGAACTGAGAATCTCCCGCTTTATAGCATTGACCATCCATCCATAATTCGCCTTCTATAATGAACAAGTGCTCGGCACGTTCATGATAATGTGGCTGGATTTCTGCACCCGGTAAGCAACGCAAGAGATACATACTACGCCCTGAAAGCGGATCATGACTGAGTATTTTTTTCCAAATTTTCTCGTTTCGTTGTTCCCATGAACCTTCATTAGAACGGCGCACTTCCACGTTAGTGCTTGGTTCAGCGTCAATTTCTGCTTCGATCTGCTCGAATAGATTTGCCGGAGGAATCGCATCCTGAAGTACTTCATTCAACGGCGAAAGCGAATTGACCAGTTCAAATTCTGTTGTGATCTCATCAGGATAAGTTCCTGGAATTGACGGAATCATATTCGTTTGGCCAATTAGCTCATCAAGCATTGTACTATTTTCTTTTGAAGTTTTTTTCATTGCATTCTTTTCCTAAGCGTTGCCAAGCCACGATTAACCCAACTCTTCGCAGTGCCTGTTGGAACGTCCAAAATAGCGGCAAGTTCATCGTAGGTGTAACCATGAAAATAGCACAATAGCAGTGCCTTTTTGTATTCTGGGCGTATCTCATTGAGGTGCTGATGAACCACCAGACACTCTAAAGTATGACTGGTTCTGTCTACGGGTTCCGCAATTTCTGGAAGTTCATCTGTATATTCTATAAACCCACGGGCCCGTTCTGATCTAATCCTATCAACGGCACAATTTCTGGCGATTGTAGAAATCCAGGATAGTGCGCTCCCACCGTCTGCATTATATTGGTGTGATCGTCTCCAGATTCTGACAAAAGTTTCTTGCGCTACCTCATTGGCAGTTTCACGGTCACGCGTGATTGAAAACACAATTCCATATATTTGCCTTGCGCTCAGATCATAAAGCCTCCTGAATGCGCCGCGATCCCCTTCAGAACAGGCTAATAAAAGTCTCGACAGTTGTTGGCATTTTTTATTTGCAGCCATACGTTTGATGTCATCTTTTTCAATTTCTGAAGCGGGTACCAGTTTGGTAACACCCACGATAACCTCCTTATAATACAAATTTTTCAAAATATCTTTTAAGGATAAACGGCTGCCGAGCACTAATGGATGCACTCCATCAAAATTTTTTCATTCGGCTTCATTACATTCAATTGATTTAGCGCAGTTTTGTCATTTAATTCAGAGAATGATGAGATTAGGGTTCTGCCCTTAAGTAGAATACTTAAATGAGTGTGGGTTTCGCATTTGCTTTTGACATATGAGCGCAAAAGAGAGCTATTCAAAGTAACAGATCCCATTGATACCCATTTATAATTTGCAGCTGATTGAACGAAAATTGATTGCCTGCTTTGACCGAGCCCATAGTGCCCCATTACTCCAATTAGGATCCCTAGCATCAGAGTGATTATCCAGATGTTCTTTTGAAGCCACAACGGTAGTACAATTCTATTTTTGTCTTGTATTGCTGATAAGTGATTTAACTCCTCCTCAATAGAACTTAGCAATCCTTGATCCGGCCTTTCTTCGGCAACAAGTTCTGAGATAGCTGACAGGTCAATAACATCCGGATGCTGCTTTGGTGTTCTATAACCAAGGCATCGGCAGAACCGTGAAATTCT
>CAWUJF010000564.1:0-2768 GCA_963922405.1 uncultured Hyphomicrobiales bacterium
CAGGATCAAGATGCACCTGAGCTTTTTCGCATTTGCCATCCACGGTGATCAATCCGAGCCCCAAACGCCGGCAGAGTTTTCGGTTCGAAACAAAGGCTTTCCACCCCGAACGCCCTTTCCATTCAGGAATGGCAAGGTAAACCATGTCAGTTATTTTGAGACGCTCAATGGCTTGATGCAACAAAGCGAGTGAAAACCCGGTTTTCAACTCCACAATAACCGGTGGCTCCTCTCCGCGTACCGCCATGATATCCGCTGCACCCACCTCCGATTTCACCTCGTATCCTTGACTTTCCAGCAACAATTTCACCGGCGCATAGAGCTGTGTCTCTGCTATGCGCTCGGCCATAAACTTAGGCTCCCAATGGTCTCAGCAATGCGCGGCTGATAATGTGACGCTGGATCTCTGATGTACCTTCCCAGATCCGCTCAATTCGTGCGTCACGCCAGATGCGCTCCAGCGGCAACTCATCCATCACACCCATGCCGCCATGGATCTGGATTGCTTCATCCGCAACGAAGGCGAGCATTTCAGTAGCTTTCAATTTCGCCATCGCCATATCTGAATCCGTACAAGTGCCCTGATCATATTTCCACCCGGCTTCCCAGGTGAGCAACTCAGCAGCTTTCATCTCCGTGGCCATATCAGCCAGCTTGAACGAAACACCTTGGAATTTACCGATCTTTTGACCAAATTGCTCTCTTTCGGCAGCAAATTCAACCGCATGCCCAAAGGCCCGTTCTGCCCGACCCAGACATGTGGAGGCAACTTGAAGACGGGTAGCACCTAACCAGTCATTGGCCACTTCAAAGCCTTTGTGAAGTTCACCAAGCATATTTTCCTTCGGCACCCGGCAATCATCAAACTCCAGAATAGAATTCGTGTAGCCGCGGTGGGAAACATTGTTGTAACCGTCTCTTACCGTGTATCCCGGCGTGCCCTTATCGACAAAAAACGAAGTGATCAGTTTCTTTTTCCCGCGTGGCGTATCTTCTTCACCAGTCGCCACATAAACGATAGTGAAATCAGCAATATCTGCATGGGAAATAAAATGCTTTGTCCCGTTGATGATCCAGTCATCCCCATCCTGCCTGGCTGTGGCTTTCATCCCGCGCAGGTCTGAACCGGCACCGGGTTCAGTCATCGCCATACAATCCCATTTCTCACCACGAACACAGGGCTCCAGATAACGTTCCCGTTGATCGGGAGTACCGGCACACAAAATGTTGGAAGGCCTGGCAACACCCGTCCAGTGAAGCGCATAATTGGCCCGGCCCAGTTCTTTTTCATAGAGCAGCCAGGTTAGCGTATCGAGACCGGCACCGCCAAACTCTTCAGGTATATTGGCGGCATAGAGCCCCGCTTCAATCGCCTTTTTCTGAACGTCCTTGATCACATCCATATCCAGATGTCCGGTGCGTTCCACTTCAGCTTCATACGGGTAAATCTCGTTTTCCACGAAAGCTCTCGTGGTATCGACGATCATCTGCTGTTCTTCTGTTAACCCAAATTGCATCAGACATGTTCCTTCTGCTGAATGCCAAGCGGTCTTTGCCACCACTCCACATCATGCCATTTATCAAATTTAAAACCCACTTCGCGAAAAACGCCAACCGTGGTGAAACCAAGCGATTTATGCAGCGCCACACTCGCATCATTCGGCAGGGCGATACCTGCTAGCGCCGTATGAAATCCCTTTTCAGCCAGCACCTCGAACAAAGCGTCATAAAGGCGCCCTCCAATTCCTTTGCCATGCATGTCCTTGTGAACATACACCGTCACTTCGGCAGATTTCTCATAAGCCTTTCGCGGCCTGAAAAAACTACCATAGGCATATCCCAGGATCTGCGACGCCTGTTCTGCGACCAAAAAAACATGACTTTTGCTCACGTTTTCAATACGTTGAGCCATTTCATCAACATCAGGCACATCGATCTCAAAGGAAATCGCCGAATTCTCCACAATATCAGCGTAAATCTCCCGAACGCCTTCAGCGTCGGATAATTCACCGGGCCTGATGTGGAAGTCCATCATCAGCCTCCCATGCTCGCAGGTGCTGGAAGTTTTGTCTGAGCTTCATGCAATGCCTGCATCTTGGCTGCCATTTCCGGCCTGGGTTCGCATGACCGGCGAGTTTCCAGAGACACGTGAATGAGTAGCTGATTACAGGTGCACAACAGATCGCCAGGCGACCCATCTTCGTTTGCGCGGTGCATCTCATGATACATCCGCAGCTTCTTGCCTTCAGCCTGCAAGACTTGTGTCATCACTGTAATCTTCTCGCCCGGATGGGTTTCATTCTTGAATTGGATCAGGTTTTCCACGGTGAAATAGGACAAGCCGGAATCGATATAAGCCTGATCAGCACCGATCATCATCATCACCACATCTCCGGAGTCAGAGAAGACCTGCCCATAACGGCTTTCATTCATGTGTCCGTTATAGTCCGTCCAGTCAATTGGAATGACGCGGTTCAATGTGTTGAGTGGCTTTGTGATATCCTGAGGCAATTCAGGGCGTGTACGCGTTTCATGTTCTGCAAGCGTTGCCCCTGCACCCCAATTCCTCGCCTTCAGACCACGCAGAATTGTAACGAGGTTATCGTCACGGATGCGTTCCAGTTCGCGGATCGAATGCATGCCGGATTGCGCGTCCGATTGATCTGCAATTGCATCAACTAGTTCATCGGTGAGTTCCGGCACGTCCATCAACTTCGTCCATGGCCATGAAAGACAAGGACCGAATTGCGCAATGAAGTGCTTCATGC
>CAWUJF010000565.1:0-2766 GCA_963922405.1 uncultured Hyphomicrobiales bacterium
CAGACTGCCAAACCAACCGCTATTGTGGCTGTTCGCCTGCCAACAACAGCCATTTCTGGCCTAGTTAAAATCGCGAGCCGGCTTGCGGTTGGTTTTTTCGGAACAAACCCGGATTTGATTGCCCAATAAGCAGATACCGGCAGCGCGATTATAATTGCGGTAAAGCCTGCAAGGACCGAAAGCGCACCCACTACGCCCAGTTCAACCAGTCCGTGGTTTCCGCTTGCTAACAAAGAGAGAAGTGCCACAGCCGTCGTTATAGAAGAAATCGCGCATGCGGGTCCAATTTCCCTTATCGCGATCTCCAATGCCTTTACAGGATCTGATTTAGCATCGCAGTTTTTTTGCCATTTCAAGTAAAGATGAAGCGTGTCGGCAAAGACAATAACGATGAGTAGAACTGGCAATATGTTGGTCAGAAAGTTGAGAGGTGTTCCGGTCAGGCCAGCAACGCCCAAAAACCAACCTATTGAGAGGAATGAGGGCAGTGCGCAGAGAATAATAGCTATGGGATGGCGAAACAGCACGAATGCCAGAAATGCACAAAATACAAATGCGAGTGGTGCCAGATAAGTCAAATCATCCACGATTGAATGGATCAAATCAGCTCTAATTGCAGGTTGACCTGCCACTGAAACGGAAATTGTCTCTGAATTAAATTCAGAAGCCAATTCCTTTAATCCTTCGATGGTTTCCCGGACATTTTCATCTTTGGTTGCTTCGGCTTTTGTGTAAACCACCATCACAGCAGAATCATAGTCTGCACTGAATAGCGATCTGGAACTGGGGATGTCTTTGGCTAATTGCTCAAGTGATTCCAGTACTTCCTGATCATTCTCGTAAGAAGCGGGCAGGGAGGTTTGCCATCCTGCATCTGGTCCGCCATATCTAACAAGCGAAAAGATGGATAAAATACTTTCCACCCGTTCATCAAGCTGGAACTCAAAATTCAGATCTCTGAAGGTCTCAATACCTTCGACCGTTGCCAAATTGTCCACTCGCATCAAGACAACAGCATCGTTGTTGAAATTTCTAAAATTTGCCAGGAGTTCGTCGTAATCAGCGAGTTCTTGTGAGCCATCTCGCAGGATCTCGATGTTTTCACCAGAAAACTCAAGTCGAGTTATCCCGAACGCTGCAATAATTGAAATTAGCGTCAGAAAAAGTGTAGCAAATACCGGTTTTTTTATTGCAACAAGACCGAGCTTTTCCAGTCCAAACCCGTTTATCATTAACGCCTAAATCCCAATAACTGATTCATGCCACTTCTATATGAGTCATGTTGTGATTTCGACCCAGAAATCAACAATTTCAATGCAATTTATTTCCAAAGTGAATAAGTAAAATGTCAATCTGGTTTGAGCTACTTTTTGAAGTGTGATGCATTCTGGTTGAAGAGGACTGAATTGGTTTCCGCGGTTTGACCGTGGTTTTGTACTTTGCGATGCAAATCGACCGCTGTTCGCACTGCCGGACGTTCCTTGATCGTAGCACGCCAACGACTAAGGTTGGGGAACTCATCCAATGGACAATCAATAGCCTTTGCGATCAATACCCAGGGGAACGAGATCATGTCTGCTATTGAGTATTCGCCAACAATGAATTCTCGGTCTTCCAAACGGTTATCAAGCACGGCAAGGCATCTTTGATACTCACCCTTGTAGCGGTTAAGCCCGTATTCTTCAGTCTTGGGAGCATAATTCCTGAAATGACTATATTGGCCTGCAAGTGGCCCTAGATTGCCCACCTGCCAGAATAACCATTCCATCATTTCTTTCCGGAGAATTTCATCGGTTGGAGCAAATTGCCCGGTTTTTTCAGCCAAATAGAGAAGGATCGCACCACTTTCGAATACAGGGGTTCTCCCATTTTTACCTGAATGATCAACGATTGCTGGCACTTTAGCGTTAGGGCTGATTTCCAGGAACTCTGGCTTGAATTGATCCCCGTCTACAAGGCTCATAAGGTGTGTCTGATACTCCAGGCCGCATTCTTCGAGCATGATCCCCACTTTCCAGCCATTTGGAGTGGGTGAATAATAAAAGTCGATCATTGGAGGGTTCCTAAAACAGTTGCATGCCCTTCATGCTAGCATGCCCATTTTTCGCAATAATTATATGGTCGTGGACAGTTATACCCAGCGATGCAGCAATCTCACTAATTTTCTTTGTCATCTCTATGTCTGTTTTCGACGGTGAAGGATCTCCAGAGGGATGATTGTGCACCAATATTATTGCTGTGGCTGAAAGTTCTAACGCACGTTTCACCACTTCCCTTGGATAAACTGGTGTGTGATCCACTGTACCCACTTGTTGGATTTCATCCTCGATGAGTTTGTTTTTCTTGTCCAAAAACAGAACCCGAAATTGTTCCTTCTCCTCAAAGGCCATTGCAGCCCGACAATAGTCGATAACCGCCGACCATGATCCGAGGAGAGGTTTCTCCTTGACCGCTCCTGCCACAATCATTTCTGTTGCCGCTTTCACAACCTGGAAATCAATTATGATTGCCTCGCCAACACCTTTTACCTCGCGTAGTCTGGCAGCAGGTGCTGACAATGCTTCCGCGAATGAGCCAAAGGTAGCAATCAGCCGTTTTGCCAAGGGTTTGGTGTCTCTACGGGGTACTGATCTGAACAGAAGTAGCTCAAGTAACTCATAATCTGCTAGGGCGTCAGTTCCTTTTTTCGAAAACTTGGCCCGCAGGCGAGCCCTATGACCTTTTACGTCTTCAGCAACTGTTCCCAGTTCGCTAAACCCTTGATAT
>CAWUJF010000566.1:0-2766 GCA_963922405.1 uncultured Hyphomicrobiales bacterium
CTTTGTTGCGGGAATCGCCAGCAAAGGAGGAGTATTTTTCTGGATCACCGGCTGCGAAGAATACAGCATCTCCCAGTTCCAGGCCAAGCTGTTGGCGCAATGCCTCAGCGCGCTCCTCACCAATGTTCTTGGCAATTGGTCCAGCAGCCTCAAACACACCTTCCAGCTCACGCCAGAAAATATACCCCATGCCCGGCTGACCGTTTTGCTGTGCCCAAGAGTTCATGCGATCGCATGCTTTGCGACTTCCGGCACCTTTTACAGGAATAGCCCAGACCTGGTTCTTCTCATCAGCATCCAGAATGCTTGCAAAGACCTTGAACCCTGAACCACGGAAATGTTCGGAAACATCCTGCATTTCAATCGGGTTTCTGAGATCTGGCTTATCAGAACCATATTTTCTCATGGCTTCGTCATACGGAATCCGACGGAAAGACTGGGTAACAGGTTTACCTTCCGCGAAATCCTCAAACACACCACGCAGAACCGGTTCCATGGTGCCTAGAATGTCGTCCTGTTCCACAAAGCTCATTTCCAGGTCCAGCTGATAAAATTCACCCGGCAGCCGGTCTGCACGAGGGTCTTCATCGCGGAAACATGGAGCGATCTGAAAATAAGTATCAAACCCTGACATCATGATTAGCTGCTTATATTGCTGCGGCGCCTGTGGAAGTGCGTAGAACTGTCCATGATGTAGACGGCTTGGAACCAGAAAGTCCCGGGCACCTTCCGGTGAAGAAGCGGTCAGGATTGGTGTGGAAAATTCATTGAAACCAGCGTTGTTCATCTTGTCGCGCATGGCGGCAATGATTTTCGCACGCAACATCAGGTTCTTGTGCAGTGTTTCACGGCGCAGGTCCAGGAAGCGGTATTTCAAGCGGATTTCTTCCGGGTATTCCGGCTCATCAAACACCGGTAATGGAAGCTCAGCAGCTTTAGAAAGCACTTCGATGTCACGGGCAAATACCTCGATCTCGCCTGTAGGCAATTTCGGGTTAACTGCATCTGGATCGCGCTCTTTGACTTCGCCTTCAATTTTAACGACCCACTCGCCCCTTACCTCCTCAGCAGTGCTGAATGCAGCGGAATCCGGATCAGCAACCACTTGTGTGATTCCATAATGGTCGCGTAAATCGATAAACAATACACCACCGTGATCTCGCACGCGATGAACCCAGCCGGAAAGGCGTATGGTATTCCCCACGTCTGCTTTACGAAGACCCTCACAAGTGTGGCTGCGATAACGTGCGCTTAAGGAAGCTGTCATTGGTTTTTCCCGGATAAAGCTGTGGTCAGGCAAGACCTGATGTTAAACTGTAGCATTCGTTGGCGACAAACACTGTAATGGGGTGATTTGTCAAGCGTATCTTCTCTTAAGGTTAACCGAATTGTGGCAAATTAAATTTCCAGCAGACAAGTCGTCACAATTTGTTTATTAGAAACCGATGAAGATTATTACGAGTACCGAAGAATTGAGATTGGCATGCGATACTGCGGCCAATTACGCGTTTTGCACAGTAGATACTGAATTTCTCCGTGAAAGCACATTCTGGCCAGTACTGTGCCTCATCCAACTAGCCTGCAAAGAAGATGAATGGATCATCGATGTTCAAGCAGATGGTATCGACCTTGAACCGTTTTTCGAACTCATGGCCAATAAGGACATCATCAAGGTGTTCCATGCGGCGAGACAGGATGTGGAGATTATCTACAATCTGGCCGGCCTAATTCCGTCCCCGATTTTCGATACCCAGATTGCCGCTATGGTTTGCGGTTATGGTGACAGTATTTCCTATGATCAGCTGGTGTACAAAGTCACCGGTCAACGGCTCGACAAGTCTTCCAGGTTCACCGACTGGTCCAAGCGTCCCCTGTCAGACAAGCAACTGACATATGCCCTGGCAGATGTTACCCATTTACGGGACGTTTATCTTTCAGTAAACGCCACATTGAATGAACAGGACCGCAGTCACTGGCTATCAGAAGAGATGGAAATTTTAACATCGCCAGAGACTTACGATATGCCGCCAGAACATGCGTGGAAGCGGCTTAAGATGCGGGCCAGAAAGCCTCGAGAGCTCGAAATTATGAAGCGGGTGGCTCAGTGGCGCGAAGAGACTGCACGGGAATACAATCTCCCGAGAGGGCGCGTTATTCGTGACGATGCAATCTATGACATTGCCGCGCGTGGTCCTAACAGCATCAAGCAATTGTGTGAGTTGCGCAGCCTGAGTAGAGGATTTGACAAATCGCGCTACGGCGAAGGATTGGTGGCTGCGATTGCAGCAGCAAAGGAAGTTCCTAATGAACACCTTCCCAAGTTGCCGCGGCCCAAGCAAATGCCTGAAGGATGTGCAGCTGCAACAGAGATGCTAAAGGTGCTGTTGAAGTACATTGTTGAAAAACACGGTGTTGCAGCGAAGATTATCGCAACGGTGGACGATCTGGAAAAAATAGCTGCTGATGACAAGGCAGATGTCCCTGCCCTTAAGGGATGGCGTAAAGAACTTTTCGGCAAACGCGCTTTGGAACTCAAGAATGGCAGAATTGCTCTTGGGTATCGTGATCGGGAAGTCCAAGTAATAAAGATGGATTGCTAACCGTCATTGCAATTCCTGCACTATATTCGAGCGCTCTATAAATAATTGCCTGCCCGTCTTCCACACATCCCTGCCTACCCATTCCTGTGCAAGCCTGTCTCGCCAAACGGGGTTCATCTCTGAATTTACAAAATAGCGATCAAAAAAGCGTTCTCCTGCTGCTCTG